>NZ_CEZPJD010000555.1:0-5343 GCF_983059655.1 Okeania sp. | reverse complement strand
CGGAGCGCAACCCAACAAAAACCAAAATAAGGTAACAAGTAGGTTGGGTTAAGCGGTAGCGCAACCCAACAAAAACCAAAATATTGTCAGTAGTCAGTAGGTTGAGTACAACAAAGTGTTAGCAGAGCTTATCTGTAGGATAAATCCTATAAAAACACATTATGTTGGGTTTCCCTCCGCTCAACCCAACCTACAAAATTAACTTTATGATACAACTAATTTTGGCGATATATTACATTACTTAGTATATACGTCTGACCCTAATTATGAACTAGGTTATCTGTCGGATGCACGCTCTAGAGATTATAGAGAAAGACTTGCTCCCAACTGGTACGGAGTAGAGAATAAATTGTAGGTTGGGTTAAGCGTCGGAGCGCAACCCAACAAAAACCAAAATAAGGTAACAAGTAGGTTGGGTTAAGCGACAGCGCAACCCAACAAAAACCAAAATAAGGTAACAAGTAGGTTGGGTTAAGCGACAGCGCAACCCAACAAACCAAGATAATTAAGATAATAAGTAGGTTGAGTACAACAAAGTGTTAGCAGAGCTTATCTGTAGGATAAATCCTATAAAAATACATTATGTTGGGTTTCCCTCCGCTCAACCCAACCTACAAAAATAACAAAAATTATTGATGTTATCAAAAAAAATTGTTATATATAAATTCAACAATTATTGATATATTAAGCCGGTAAATATCGAATACATTTTTGAAAAAAATTAACTTACATTTGTATATACATCCACTTTACTTAAATTTGTATGCGTATTTCGCCTATATTAGTTTGCAAAAGAAAAAATTATATTAAAAAAAAAAAAATAACTATTATTTATAATTGAATTATTCCATTAGCTTATTGGTATAGTGAAAATATCGGAATTAAATAATATTAAGTTAATCTATTCCGATAAATCCTGATGTTTAGTCTGAGGTTTAATTATGGACCCAATCACTGGAGGTACGGGCAATAATTCTTTGGAAGAAAACCCGTCTCTTTCTACCTTTTCTGAGGAGCCAAATACTCCTTTCTTTATTGAATTGAAACAACAGGGTAACGATCTTCTAATTGGTGATTCTTTATCTGAAGGATATACAACTTTAGTAGGTAATGCTGAATACATCAACGATCCAACTGCGTTGCTATCTTCCTTTGCATTTGTAGAGCCTTCTTCCATTGACTCTTTTATGAATCGTCATGGCTTGGGGAATTATGAAGAAAGTTTTCAGGCAGAAGAAGACGGTTCTGAAGCAGAAACCAACTCTGAAATGCCTGATCGGCTAACAAGTTTGAGAGAGGCCGAAGCGAATCTGATTCAGGGAATTGAGCAATTAGAAGCTGGTGGATCTCTCTCCGAGCTAGGATTCCAAGGACCGGCATTAGAAATCGTGACGACAAGAGACTTGCAAGGAGCTTTATCCGAAGTTCAAGGAAATATTAGCGATGAATTAGCTCGACGAGAAGAAGAAGCTCTTGCAGATAACTTCTTACTCCCTGAAGTTCTTGAGCCTGGAAAACAGGTGTTCGTATTTGAAGAAGGAACTGCTATCCCCTTGGAACTTCAAGAAGAAATGAAAGGAGGTGAAGTTTTATTCATGCCTAGTGAATTCTTTGAGGTTACTACGTTAGAAGACGAGTTGACATCTATGGGCTTCTTCGAGACTGAAAGTTTGTTTTAGTGC
Source organism: Okeania sp. (assembly GCF_983059655.1). Lineage (NCBI taxonomy): Bacteria > Bacillati > Cyanobacteriota > Cyanophyceae > Oscillatoriales > Microcoleaceae > Okeania > Okeania sp. The sequence continues at coordinate 3,661 of NZ_CEZPJD010000555.1, read as the reverse complement.
ATAAGTAGCTTTAATTTCAAAAGATTCAACCCTAGTGTTGAGAATAAGGTGAAAAACTGCGGTCGGTGATTCTCACAGAAGCCAGCTCAACAAAAAGCTTCGGGTAGATTACTTTCAATAAACCTTACCTTACCTGGCAACCTTCGGATTTGAGTAAGTGTAATAGAAAGGTTTCCAGCATTTTTCAGAGTAGGTGAACTACACAGTAAAAACCCAAATCCTTGTAGGGATGTTTCAGAGAAAGTTTCTACAAGGGGTTTACTGAAATAAAAACTGCTGTATAAGCAAATATAGGAGCTTCATGAAAGGCGAATTTTTGATGGTAATATTGGCAGAAAATAAAACGTAGGTTGGGTTAAGCGGTAGCGCAACCCAACAAAGCAAGATAATAAGATAACAATTAGGTTGAGTACAACAAAGTGAAATCCTATAAAAATACATTATGTTGGGTTTCCCTCCGCTCAACCCAACCTACAAAACTGCAGCCCAACAAAAACCGATCTATAGAAATTAAAAAAAATATCCTGAAGCTACATTCCACTTCAAGAAGAATAGACTATACATCACAAGATAGTTAAATAAATGAACATAAATTTATACTAGCTTGTCGATCTAATTAACTCTGAGAAAAAAATCATGCAAGACACTCAAAACAACGAACTATTTTCCGATATTTCCACTGAAGAATCTGCTACTATTAATGGTGGTTGTGGTTGTGATGGTTACCGTCGCGGTCGCCCTGTATATTATGGCTACGGTCGCCCTCGCTACTACTATGATAGGTATGAATACGGTCGCTCTGTAAGCTATGGTTACCGTCGTAGTAGCTATGGTTATGGTGGATATCGTGGTCGTGGCTGCTACTAAATTAATGGATAATGGATAATTGATAATTGATAATTACAAACCATAATTATTTAGTTATTAATTATTCGGTAATGGTGGAATTATAACTTTGATTGATATTTAGTCAAATGAGGCATCCATAGTTTTATGGGTGCTTTTTTCTGATTTACTCCCTAGTCAACAGAAGTAGTTATTTGGGATGAAATATAGCTTAAAGATAGGGAGTGGGGGAGTAGGGGAGTAGGGGAGTAGGGGAGTGGGGGAGATGGGAGCAAATTTCAACTTTTTTCTCCTATTCTATTTCTGAATTTCCTGACTTTACCAGGACTGAGGAATGAGGACTAATATCATGCCCAGATAATAGTGCAATAAAAAAAACTTTTCTCTTTGAACCAATATTCCCTTCTGCCTTCCTTTTTTTTTATTTAAAATTCAAATTATTATGTTAGATATAGTACCAGTACCAATATTACCAAAAGCATCTAGCGATCGCGAAATAAATAATGTTAATAAATATCCATTAATTCTCCAGCAAAGTGAAGAAGATTGTGGGGCAGCTTGTTTGGCTTCTATTGCTAAATATCATGGTCGTAATTTAACAATAAATCGTATTAGAGAAACTATCGGTACTAATCAACAAGGAACTACATTATTAGGTTTAAAACAAGGTGCAGATACTATTGGTTTTAATGCTAGGTCTGTCAAAGCAAATCCAGGAATTTTAGACCAAATTGAAAGTGCCCCTTTACCTGCAATTATCCATTGGCAAGGCTATCATTGGGTGGTTTTGTATGGCAAACAAGGGGATAGATATATTATTGCTGACCCTGCTCTTGGAGTTCGTTTTTTATCAAAAAAAGAATTAGCTGAAGCCTGGGGAGATTGGGTCTGTTTATTAGTAGAACCAGATGCAAAACGCTTTTTTTCTGAGGCTGATGAAAAAGTCAGTAATATTAGTAGATTGCTCAGACGGGTTTGGTATTATCGGCAAATTATTCTTCAAGTTTTTCTGCTGAATATTGTCTTGGGTTTACTTTCTATTGCTTCTCCTTTTTTAGTACAAATTCTGACTGATGATGTGCTAGTTCGGGGTGATTTTCAGTTACTTACCAGTGTGGTAATTGCTGTAATTGTGATGAATGTTTTTAGCAGTTGTTTGGAATTAGTTCAATCTAATATGATTGCTCATTTTGCCCAACGTTTGGAATTAGGGTTGGTGATGGAATTTGGGCGAAAAATTTTGAGTTTGCCATTAAAGTATTATGAGACACGACGCAGCGGTGAAATTGTTAGTAGGTTGACGGATATTAAAGAAATTAATCAGTTGGTTTCTCAAGTAATTGTCAGTTTGCCCAGTCAATTTTTTATTGCTTTGGTTTCTTTGACTGTGATGTGTATTTACAGTTTTTCCCTGAGTATAGTTGCTGTTTTTATGGCAATAATTATGACTTTATCAACTATTGCTTTGTTGCCAATATTACAGCAAAAAACTAGAAGTTTATTTGCTTTGGAGGCAGAAAATCAGGGTGTTTTAGTAGAGACTTTCAAGGGAGCAATGACTCTGAAAACCACCTCTAGCTCTCCTCAATTTTGGGAAGAGTTTCAAGGCAGGTTTGGTAAGTTGGCTAACTTGAGTTTTAGAACTACTCAAATTGGCATTGTGAATGATACTTTTTCTGGTTTAGTTAGTAATATTGCTAATATTTTTCTCTTGTGGTTTGGCAGTAATTTAGTCATCGCTCAAGAATTAAGTATTGGTCAGTTATTGGCTTTTGTGACTATGAATCAATATGTATCAACTTTGGTTACTACTTTGGTAGGATTGATGGATGAATTGACCAGAGTTCAGACTGCTACAAAACGACTTTCTGAAGTAATTGATTATCCACCAGAAACTGATGAATCTCATCAAAAACCTGATGCTAAAATTAGTCCTAAAGCCGATATTATTTGCTCCAATATTAGTTTTCACTACGCTGGTAGAATTGATTTATTAGAAAACTTTTCTGTGAAATTTCCTGGTGGTAAATCTATCGCTTTAATTGGTGAATCTGGTTGTGGTAAAAGTACCTTGGCAAAATTAATTGCTGGTTTGTATCCCGTGCAGTCTGGTAATATTCAGGTTGGGATTTATAACCTACAAGATTTAGATATAGATTCTTTTAGAAAGCAGGTAGCATTAGTTCCTCAAGATGCTCATTTTTGGAGTCGTTCGATTATCGAAAATTTTCAACTAGCAGTGCCTGGAGTAACTTTTGAACAAATTGTTAAAGCTTGTCAAATTTCTGGAGCGGATGAATTTATTAGTCGTTTACCTGATAAATATCAAACAGTTTTAGGAGAATTTGGAGCAAATATTTCTGGCGGACAAAGGCAACGTTTGGCAATAGCAAGAGCTATGGTTAATGACCCTGCTGTATTAATTTTGGATGAATCAACTTCTGGTTTAGACCCTGTTAGTGAGGCTGAAGTTTTGGAGAATTTATTGTTGCATCGTCGTGGTAAAACAACAATTTTTATTAGTCATAGACCAAGGGTAATTAGTCGAGCTGAATGGATCATTTTATTGGATAATGGTAAGTTAGAATTGCAAGGCTCTGTAGCTTCTTTACGGGCAAAACATGGAAATCATTTAGATTTTTTGAATTCTTAAACTCAGTTGTCAGCCTAAAAATTTAGGTTGGGTTGAGCGGTAGTATAGCTGAAGTCAGAAGTCAGAAGTTAAATTCGCAGCAATGTCGGTGAGTATATTAGCAAACATATACATAGGGCTTGCTGAAAAAGTCTTTTTTAAGGAGTAGGGGAGCGGGGGAGT
>NZ_CEZPJD010000554.1:2293-5346 GCF_983059655.1 Okeania sp. | reverse complement strand
GAATATTATCTAAATCAAATTAATCTAATTATGGGAATATTAACAGCTAGTCTAATTAATTAAGAGTAATAAAAAATTAGAGTATATTTAGAGGATATCTGAAAAGTTGTTTAATACTGAGTTTTGCCCCCCGAGCAAGCCAATTCTGGGGGGAACAAGAGTTAATTTTCTTCTAAAAGTCCCCCAATTTTGGGGGATTTAGGGGGCAGCTGATGTAGCAAATGAGACTTCTCGGACAACCTCTTAAGATGATAAAATTTCCCTACCATAGTAGTCAATGAGTAAAACTTCTATCCAACCTGCTCTAATAACTAAAGTAATTCCCGACTCCATCGCTGCCGAAATTGGTTTTGAACCAGGAGATGCGATCGCCTCTATCAACGGACAACAACCACGAGACTTGATCGACTATCAATATATTTGTGCCGACGAATATTTAGAAATAGAGGCGATCGATGCAAAAGGTAAAACTCACCACATCGAAATTGAAAAAGACTACGATGAAGACTTGGGTTTAGAATTTTCTACAGCTCTGTTCGACGGTTTAATTCAATGTAATAACCGTTGTCCGTTTTGTTTCATCGATCAACAACCACCAGGTAAACGAGAAACTCTTTACTTAAAAGATGATGACTATCGTCTCAGTTTCCTCTACGGTTCATACCTGACTTTAACTAACCTCCCTCAACGGGAGTGGGAGAGAATACAACAAATGCGACTCTCACCACTCTATGTTTCTGTCCATGCTACTGAACCAGAATTGCGATCGCGCCTACTGAAAAATTCCAGAGCTGGTAAAATACTCGAGCAAATTCAGTGGTTTCAACAACGACGACTGCAAATACATGCTCAAGTTGTTGTTTGCCCGGGAATTAATGATGGTATTCATCTGGAACGCACATTATTAGATTTAGCAAAGTTTCATACTGGGGAAATTCCGGCAGTAGCATCTGTGGCAGTTGTACCAGTCGGTTTAACTCGCTTTCGCCCTAGCTCAGATGAACTAATACCCGTCACCACCGCAAAAGCTGAGGAAGTTATAGACCAAGTGCAAGAAATTCAAGCTAAACTAAGACAGATATATGGGACTAATTGCATCTGGTTAGCTGACGAATGGTTTTTGATTGGCCGTCGAGACCTGCCCCCTGCCTCAGAATATGAAGATTATCCTCAAATTGGCAATGGAGTTGGTTCAATTCGTCAGTTCATATCACAATTTGAAGCTGCTGTCAAAGAAATTTTAGCCCAAGACATTTACTTAAGCACCCAAAGAAAATTAACCTGGGTAGTAGGAAATGCAGTAGAAAAAGCATTTGCAGCGATCGCCGAGCGACTCAATCAAATTGAAGGACTAGAAGTAAATATGGTGGCCTTATCAAGCAACTATTGGGGACAAAGTATTAGTGTCACTGGATTATTAACAGGCCAAGATTTGCTAGAGGGTTTGCAGGGGCGAGAGTTAGGGGAAGGAATTATTTTACCCTCAGTAATGCTCAAAGCAGGGGATAATCTATTTTTGGATGATATGACCCTAGAAGAATTAGCAGATCGACTGAAGAAACCTATTTGGCCAGTGGCAGGAGCAGAAGAACTAATTTTGACTGCTATGACACTACGAAAATAGGTTAGGACATTGATCGATCCTCTTTGCGGAGCATTTCTGCAGGAAAAACTTAGTCAGGGATTACTTCTGACTTCTAACTTCTGACTTGCGCATAGCGCTATATGGGCGATCGCTAATTGAATTTTCAACTTTTGACTTTGGCAAAGCAGTTGACTTGTTAGTTTAAAATATCAGTTGGACTTGGAGACGAATAAAAAAATCCATGAGTGTTTTTCGTAATGTATTGGTAGTAGGAGCGATCGGAGTAGTTATTTCAAATGCTGGACAGGGGTCTACAACCCCACCACCTATGCACTCCCAAAGTAATACTCCTGAAAATTCTATTTTAGACCCACAAGAGGTCAAAGAAAAATCTATTGAGGTAACAGAAACTAAAGAGTTCAAGTCAGATACTGATTCTTTAGAGGATGTTACTCAATCGAGACCTCAAGGCAGTTTATTAGAAAAGTTAAATTCAAATTCTTATTCTCCTTCATTAGGTACAAAAGTACCATCAATAAGACACTCAGAAGTTAATATCAATAAACAATTATCTCAGTCAAAACCTAATCAAGAGGCTATTTCTTCCTTCAAAAAAATTGAAAATATATACAAAAATACAGGTAGTTTATTGACAGAATTAAAATTTGATAGAAAGGGGGAAAATGTTTCATCTTCAGAATTACCATTTAAACAAAATATTAATCGTAGTTTTGCAGCTAACAAAAATCAAAATTTTAATGTAGACTCGAAAAATCTGGCTGAATTAGATAAGTCAAATTCTAGTTTATTGGATTTATTACAGTCAAAATCAAGTAATTCTGAGGTAGAAGCTAAAGTTAATCCTGGTAATGAAACTGAATTTAAAGAATCAATTACTCTAGCGGGTAAAAGTGCTGAAAAAACTGAGGTAGAATCGAAAAATTTTGCTGAGTTAGAAAGGTCAAATTCTAGTTTATTAGATTTATTAAATTCAAAATCAGGTAATTCTGAGATAGATACGGAAATTAATCCCAGCCATGAAACTGAATTTAAAGAATCAATTACTCTGGCGGGTAAAGGTGCTGAAAAAACTGAGGTAGAATCGAAAAATTTTGCTGAGTTAGAAAGGTCAAATTCTAGTTTATTAGATTTATTAAATTCAAAATCAGGTAATTCTGAGATAGATACGGAAATTAATCCCAGCCATGAAACTGAATTTAAAGAATCAATTACTCTGGCGGGTAAAGGTGCTGAAAAAACTGAGGTAGAATCGAAAAATTTTGCTGAGTTAGAAAGGTCAAATTCTAGTTTATTAGATTTATTACAGTCAAAGTCACAAGTAGAAAATCCTAAAACTGAAATAACAAAATTTCAGACAAATTTACAACTAAATCAGGAAAACGAAACAAATAACCCCAAAACAACATTGGAAAGAAATTCAAATCTAGGAAATTCTTACCAAGTAATG
>NZ_CEZPJD010000554.1:0-2193 GCF_983059655.1 Okeania sp. | reverse complement strand
CCCCAAAACAACATTGGAAAGAAATTCAAATCTAGGAAATTCTTACCAAGTAATGACCAGTATTAATCGAGCACCAAGAATGGAGACAGTCAATGATTTAGCACAGACTGAAACTCAAGCATTAGGCTTAACTAATCCCCTGAAATTACCAGGTAGAAATAACCGAAGTTCAGCCACAACTATTTATAATCAACCTACTTTTGGCAATACTTCAACACAGAAAAAATCTACCCAAATAACCACAGGTCTCAATCAAACTTCAAGCAGCAATACTGTTCCTAATTTAGCCAGAGTAGAAAATCAAAAACCTTCATCAAGAAATAATGGCTTTATTATTGTTCAACAAACAACAGAAAGTTTTCCTCCACCAGTACCAGACGGAACCTTACAAACAAATCCTCCCTCTCAAATTAAACCAAAATCTTCTAACCCATTAAACTTTCCAATTACCCCTGATGAAGTACAGATAAAAGAAACCATACCAATTACTTTAGACCAAGCCATTGACTTAGCCAGACGCAATAATCCAGAAATAGAAATTGCTCAATTAGAAGTCCAAAGAAGTAGAGAAAGTATGCGAGAGGCTCAAGCAGCTTTGTGGCCTAGCCTAACTTTTGACTCAAGCCTACAGCGTACAGAAAGTTCCTCTGGTGATTTGCAGGCCAGAGCTCGAGAAAGATTAGCCGAAAGTAGTGGCTCAGAGTTTATAGACACAGATATCCAAAATTTCCCCACCACAACTTTTCTCAATGAATTTCGATTTGACTATGACCTTGGCCTGGGTAAAGCTCGTTCTGCCAGAATTGGAATTGCTAGAGAGCAAATGCACCTGCGAGAACTAGATTTAGAGAGAGTTTCAGAACAATTACGCTTTGATGTATCTGACGAATACTACGATCTACAGGAAGCAGATGGACGAGTCAGAATTGGGGAAGCTGCTGTGGCTAACGCTAGAAAAAGTTTAGAGGATGCTGAAGCCTTAGAAAGAGCTGGAGTTGGAACCAGGTTTGATGTATTGCAAGCTCAAGTAACATTGTCCAACGAACAACAAAACCTCACAAATTCACTTCGAGACCAGCGTACTGCCCAACGTCGCTTAGTGGAAAGATTGAATATAAGTCAGTTAATTAATTTAACGGCTGCCGATCCAATTGAGCCAGCAGGGTCTTGGCCTCTATCTTTAGATGAAACAATTGTGTCTGCTTTTCAAAACCGAGCTGAGTTAGAACAACAGTTGGTACAAAGAGACTTAAGTGACGAGCAGCGAAAACTAGCTCTCTCCGCCATCAGGCCAAGCTTAAATTTCTTTGCCACTTACAATGTGTTGGGGTTAACTACTGATGACTTAAGCCCTTTTGCCGCCAGGGGCTGGGCTGATGGAAGTACAGTAGGATTCAACTTTAGATGGAATTTCTTTGATGGTGGTGCAGCTAGGGCGGCAGCTAGACAGAGTATTCTAGATCAAGATATTGCAGAAAATCGGTTTGAGCAAGTTAGAAATCAGGTTCGTCGTGAAGTTGAACAAGCCTTTTTTGGTTTGGAGGCTAGCTTTGAGAATATTTCTACAGCAGAATTGGGTGTGGAACAAGCAAGAGAGGCTTTACGTCTAGCGCGACTAAGATTCCAAGCTGGTGTGGGAACTCAGTTAGAGGTGATTGATGCTGAGACAGATTTGACTAGAGCAGAGAATAATTTGTTAACTGCAATTATTGACTATAACCGATCTTTGTCGGAGCTACAGCGAGCTGTTAGTAATCTTCCTGGTGGAGATTTGTCAGATACTCCTTGAAGAAGGAAGAGGTCATTTCAGTTATCAGTTATCAGTTATCAGTTATCAGTTATCAGTACCTCCGGCTTTAGTCGGAGGCTTGAAAATACTGAATTTAATTTTTTTTCATCCCCTTAAAAAGGGAGGCGCGTGAACCTCATTTTTTGGTAAGAAGAAAGGGGAAAAGGGGAAAAATATTTGGTGGTGCATAGTAATGCTAGAGAGATTGTGGGGACTGTGGGAAAAAATTAAAAAATATATCTCTCTATCCTTAGGCGACCAGGACAACTAAATATTACTTTCTCTGAGTTTTATAGTGGCTTTTTCTTCTGCCTTCTTCCTACAGAACAAACTATATATAGCGCTGTGCGCAGGCAACAGCTCATCTGGCAACAGCGGTCAGACCCCGCGACGACACCAGCTCC
>NZ_CEZPJD010000553.1:0-5363 GCF_983059655.1 Okeania sp. | reverse complement strand
GGAATTGATGCATTAGATGAAGCAAGTGAAAGCCGAATTTACACAGATATTGAAGCCAATAATAATTATATTAGTATTAATACAAAATTAAGTATTAATAAAAACATGGCGATAGTAGAAATTACTGATAATGGTCCAGGAATGAGCGAGAAAGTGCGCTCAAGGATATTCGAGCAGGGATTTACAACTAAAGGGGTGGGTAAAGGAACAGGATTAGGCATGGCAATATCCCAGCAAATTATTCAAGAAAAACATGGGGGAAGAATTGATTGTATCTCAGTATTGGGCCAAGGGACAAAATTCATCATTACTTTACCTTTAAGTTAAAGCCAAGAGTTGTTCTGATATAGCTACAAGCTATCGTTTATGCTACATTTTGAAGTACGGAACGTAGGTTATATATATTATATAAAATCCGCCTAATTGCACATAGATCCAATAACGTCATAATCAGGATTTTAAGCTATTAGACATCTCCAATAATAAAAAATAAAATCAATTGTTATACATAAATTATCAATTATTTATACCTACTCCCTACTCCCTACTCCCTCTTTTCTGGGTCTATTGATTATGAGGTTATTTAACTGGATTTGATATTATATGATATTATATATAGTTATATATAGAAATTATATTATATCATGTCTGGATCATAGCGCGATCAAAAAACCTTTTCCCTTCTAACCTTTTCTTTCCTATCTTAGTGCGCATTCCCTTGCGTCAGACACCGACGCGGGGTTGTACCGCTTCTGTCTCCAGCATAGCTGCCTTCTGCCTTACCTCCTCTAAAGTGTAAGTATTCAACCGGATATGATATTACTCCAAAGCCAACGGATTTGATATTATTCAAATTTTACCTTTAAAATTGGAATCAGGAGAAAACTATTAAAAAGTGTTGGGCATAACTGGCCATGAACTTAACTATCACATCCTTAAGTGACTATGAAATTGGTGACTTAATACATGAGAGCCAGCGGACTGTCGTCTATCGTGCAGTGGCTAAAGCAAATGCTCAACCAGTAGCGATAAAACTGATGCACAATCAGTTTCCTTCATTTCATGAATTAGTCCAATTTCGCAACCAATACACCATTGCGAGTAATCTGTCTGTTGAAGGTATTGTCAAACCATTAGCTCTGTTAAGTTATGAGAATGGCTATGCCTTAATCATGCCAGACTTTGGGGGCATTTCTTTAGATGAATATTATCAAAATTTGTCACCTCATACAAAAGACATCTGCCTATTTTTAGATATAGCAATTCAGATAGCAGAAATTATCTATCAATTACACCAAAATCGAATTATTCATAAAGATATTAAACCCGCAAATATACTAATTAATCCCGAAACTAAGCAAGTAAAAATTATTGACTTCAGTATTTCTACGCTGTTGCCAAAAGAAACTCAAACTATTCAAACCCCCAATGTCTTAGAAGGAACTTTAGCTTATATTTCCCCAGAGCAAACCGGAAGGATGAACCGAGGAATAGATTATCGTAGCGACTTTTATTCGTTGGGGGTAACGTTTTATGAAATGTTAAATGGATCGTTACCATTTGAGACGACTGATCTCATGGAATTGGTACATTGTCATTTGGCGAAAATGCCAATACTAGGGAATAGTGAAGGGGGAGTAGGGAATAGAGAAGGGGGAGCAGGGAATAGTGAAGAAAGAAAACGGGTTTGTGAAACACAAATACCTCAAATGCTAATCGACATTGTAATGAAGTTGATGGCGAAAAATGCGGAAGATAGGTATCAGAGTGCTTTGGGTTTAAAATATGATTTGGAAAAATGCCGACAGGAATTGCAGTCTAAGGGAGAGATAGAGAATTTTGATCTAGGGAGTAAAGATATTAGTGATCGCTTCCTGATTCCAGAAAAACTCTATGGCAGAGAAGCAGAAGTAGAAACTTTACTAGATACTTTTGAGTGGGTTGCTCATCCCCCCAAAAGCCCTCTGAGTCAGGGAAATAGATCGGAAATGATCCTGGTGGCAGGATTTTCAGGGATTGGTAAAACTGCGGTGGTGAATGAAGTACATAAACCTATTGTGAAGCAGCGCGGGTATTTCATTAAAGGAAAATTTGACCAGTTTCAACGTAACATTCCCTTTTCTGCTTTCGTGCAGGGGTTTCGAGACTTAATGGGGCAACTATTGAGCGAGAGTGATGCTCAACTGGAGAAGTGGAAAAACAAAATACTTGATGCGGTAGGGGATAATGGGCAGGTTATGATTGAGGTGATTCCAGAGTTAGAGAAAATTATTGGGGAGCAACCGCCGGTTCCAGAATTATCTGGTAGTGCAGCACAAAATCGTTTTAACCTGTTGTTTCAAAAATTTATTCAGGTCTTTGCAACCCAAAACCATCCCCTAGTAATATTCATTGATGACTTGCAGTGGGCAGATTTAGCGTCGCTGAAATTGATGCAACTATTGATGAGTCGTGGAGAGACTGGTTATTTGCTCTTGTTAGGGGCTTATCGGGATAACGAGGTGTTTCCTGCTCATCCTCTGATGTTAACTTTAGATGAGATAGCTAATTCGGGAGCAACTTTCAAAACCATCACCCTTGCGCCTTTAAGCAAAACTGATCTGAATGATTTAGTAGCAGATACTCTCAGTTGCAGTTTAGAAATGGCGTTACCTTTAACTGAATTAGTGTATGACAAGACTAAGGGAAATCCGTTTTTCGCTACTCAGTTTCTGAAGGGATTATATGAGGATGGGTGGATTAGTTTTAATTTTGATGTAGGTTATTGGCAGTGCAATATGACAGAAGTTAGGTCTTTGGCACTGACAGATGATGTAGTAGAGTTCATGGCGAGTCGGTTGCACAAGTTACCAGAAGCAGCTCAGGAAATACTGAAGTTAGCTGCTTGTATCGGCAATCAGTTTTATTTGTCAACCTTAGCAGTGGTGAGCGAACAGTCTGAGCTAGAAGTGGCAAATAGTTTGTGGGATGCATTGCAAGAAGGATTGGTGTTGCCCTTGAGCCTGATTTATAAATTTTTTCAAGGAGTTACTCAGGAAGAAAAAGCATCTATTGAGGATATGTCAGTAGGCTATAAATTTTTGCACGATCGCGTTCAACAAGCTGCTTATTCTAAGATTCCCGCGGCCCAAAAAACCGCTACTCATCTCAAAATAGGTCGCTTATTATGGCAAAAAACGGCATTGGCAGATCGAGAAAATAAGCTATTTGAGATAGCAAATCATTTTAATCATGGTGTTGATTTAATTACCAATAAAAATGAACTCAATGAGTTAGCTCTTTTGAATTTATTAGCTGGAAAAAAAGCTAAAAACTCTACTGCTTATAAGGCGGCAGTTAATTACTTAAATCAAGGGATTAAATTGCTTCCTGCTCAGAGTTGGAAAGTGGCTTATGAATTGACTTTAAATTTACACTCTGAGGCTATGCAAAGTGAATACTTAAGTGGTAATATTGACCGCTCTGAATCTTTAGCGGAAATCATTTTGCAGCAAGCAAGCAATCAATTTGATGTACTTAAAGTCTATGAAACAAAAATCCAAATTTATATTACCAGCAAGCAAACAGCTAAGGCAATTGATACTGGTTTAGATGCTTTAGCCATGATGGAAATGTCTTTAGACAAAATGAACGATTACAGTAGTCAAGCGATCGTCCTGCCTAAAATTGATGCAGTACCTGAATTATTAGAAGCGAGAGATCCTTATCATCTAGCCAAGATGAGAATTTTGATTGCTATTACTTCTGCTGCTTTAATTTCTCGACCAGCAATTTTATTTTCCATTGTACTGACCCAAGCTCATCTTTGCAGTATCAATGGTTATTCTTCCTTAGCAGCTTTTTCCTATAGTTGGTATGGCGCTCTGTTATGTATGAATCCTGCTGATATTGAAAGAGGATATCAATCCGGTCAATTAGCGATGGCATTGTTAGAACGGTTTCACCCTCAAGCTAATTTGGAAAAGTCCAGTGTTTATAACATGGTTTATACTTTTGTTAATCCTTGGAAAAAACACGCACGGGAAAGTTTAGCCTACTTGTTAGAAGGATTGCAAAGTGGCTTAGATGTTGGCGATCTAGTTTATGCCAGTTATTGCATAGAAAATTATTGTGCTTATCTGTTTTTAACGGGGGCTGATTTGACAATTGTTACCCAAAAGCAAGACCCATATATTGAATTCATGAGGAAAATAAAAAATAATTATGCTGCTGGTAATATAAGTATTTGGCGACAATTTAGTGCTAATTTACTGGGAGAATCAACTCATGTTGAGCGATTGAGTGGGGAACATTTTGATGAAGCAACAGCAGAACAAAATTGGCAAACATCTCAGTTAGGTTGGTCTCTATTTAACCTGTATTTAGCCAAGGCAATGTTATTTTATTATTGTGAAAATTGGGCAGATGCGATCGTAAATGCAACTTTAGCCACAAGTTATGCCATTTCAGTAGGTGCTTGGATGCCCATTGCAACTAATAATTTTTACTATTCCTTAGCTTTATTAGCTAACTTCGAGAATGTCTCATCAAAGTCTGAACGAGAGGAAATTTTAGCTCTGGTGCAAAACAATCAAGACAAACTCAACCAGTGGACGCAAAATGCTTATGAGAATTACCAGCACAAATGGGAATTAGTAGAGGCAGAAAGGCATCGGGTATTATTTCATAAAGCTGAGGCAATAGAACAATACGATAGCGCCATAGCTGGAGCAAAAGAAAACGAATACGTCCAAGAAGAAGCCCTGGCCAACGAACTCGCAGCTAAATTTTACCTTGACTGGGGCAAAGAAAAAGTTGCTGGAGGATATATGCAAGAGGCTTACTACTGCTATGCCCGTTGGGGCGCGAAAGCCAAAACCGACGACTTAGAAAAGCGCTATCCTTATCTCCTGAAACCAATTATCGAAAGGCAACTCCCTAGCTCCCTCTTTAGTGCTACTTTGCTCGATTTAACTCAAGGAACAATTTCCAAAACTACCACAGGTACAGCAGAAATATTAGACTTGGCTACTCTCATGAAAGCATCCCGCACCCTATCAGAAGATATCTCCTTAGACGGAGCAATAGCTAATTTAATGCAAGTAGTCAGAGAAAGTGCTGGAGCCGAAACCGTAGCCTTGATGCTCTTGCAGGAACAAGTATTAATGTTGACAGCTCTGGTTACTGGCGAAGAAACTTCCATCCTGCCCCCTCTGACTGTAGCAACTACTCATACAGTACCTTTGAGTGTTATCAACCAAGTCAAGCGCAGCCAACAACCTCTAGTCCTTGATAACGCTAGTAACAACAATACTTATGCTGGCGATGCTTATATCCAAAAATATCAACCTCAGTCTATTTTCTGCCTACCCTTAATAGCTCGC
>NZ_CEZPJD010000552.1:3495-5364 GCF_983059655.1 Okeania sp. | reverse complement strand
ACTTCAGGCAGAGGTACTGATAACTGATAACTGATAACTGATAACTGAAATGACATATAGAGGTTGAGCACATTTTTTAGTTAAAAAAAGTCCAAGCTTTTAGGTCGTAATGGTTGAAAAAATTAGCATTTTAGGCGAGAGTTGCGCAAAATAATCCCTTGATTATTCTTCCTCCTAACTCCTCTATAATTCCCATTTCTCCTGTCTCCTGTCTCCTGTCTCCTGACCAAAAAAGAAGGTCTCAAGCCTCCCCTTTCAAGGGGATGAAAAAAATAAAGTTCAATATTTCAAGCCTCTGACTTCAGGCAGAGGTACTGATAACTGATAACTGATAACTGATAACTGAAATGACTCCTACCCTCACCCATAATACTTTTGAGCGCAAACCCTAATTACCTTTTCTTTTCAAGGAGAGGATTGACTAATTATGAAAATTTTTCTTTATTATCCCCTTAAAAGGGGAGGCTTTAAACCAAAATTTTTCGGTAAAACTAAAAAAAAATTTTGATATAATTGATTTTATTGCTTGAATATGATTTTCAATAAATTAACAGATTATTACAAAAATCAAAATACAACTGAAGGTATTCTCTTATATTTCTACATTTTTAACGCGCTCATCAGCTCGGAGTGTTGAAATACTCATTCAATACCTCCAAAAAATGTTTTGATTAACTTCGACTATTATGGTTAACTAAAAGCCACAGCACCATAATAATTGAGGATTGAAATGTTAGTAGAATACTGAAAAAATAGTGCAGCTTTATTACATTTTTCTAATTCTAAGATATAATTATTAAAATTACTAGCAAAATAATAAATTTTATAGATGCCAGTGTTTACTGTCAATAAACAAAACTCTCATCAACCTTATGATGGTTGGTCTTTAGATGACCGCGATCCAAAAGTAATTGAATCTTTAATGCCATTATGGGAATGGTTTTATCGTTATTATTTTCAAGTTCAAACTGACGGTTGGCATCATATTCCTAGAGATGAAAAAATCCTGATAGTTGGATCTCATAATGGTGGTTTACCTGCTCCAGATATGCATATGTGTATGTATGACTGGTTTAAAAGGTTTGGTACAGAGCGTTTGGTTTATGGACTTATGCACCAGAATGCCTGGTCAGTTTTTCCTACCACTCCCTTAGCAGTACAATGTGGAGCAGTTAGAGCGCATCCGAAAATGGCGATCGCTGCTTTCCAAAGAAATGCCTCTGTGGCTGTTTATCCTGGTGGTGGCCCGGATGTCTTCCGTCCTCATTCTATGCGAGATAAAATTTATTTTGCTGGACGTAAAGGCTTTATTAAGTTGGCTTTGCGTGAAGAAGTGCCTATTGTGCCAATGATTTCTAATGGCGCTCACGATACTTTAATAGTGCTGGCAGATATTTATGAACAAGTGAAACAGCTCCATGAATTGGGTTTGCCTTGGTTATTTGGTCTCGATCCAGAAGTGTTTCCTATCTATATTGGATTACCATGGGGATTAGCTATTGGGCCTTTACCTAATTTACCTTTGCCAGTAAAAATTCATACCCGAGTTTGCTCTCCTATTGTGTTTGAGCGTTATGGACGTGAAGCAGCTAGCGATCGCGATTATGTTGATGCTTGCTATGAGCGAGTTCTGACTGAAATGCAGCAAGAGTTAGACAAATTAGTGTTATCAACTTCTTGAAGAAGGAAGAAGGAAGAAGTCAAAAGTCAAAAGTCAAAAGTCAAAAGTTAAAAGTAAGAAGTAAGAAGTAAGAAGTAAGAAGTAAGAAGTTAAAAGTTAAAAGTAAGAAGTTAAAAGTTAAAAGTAAGAAGTTAAAAGTTAAAAGTAAGAAGTAAGAAGAAAATTATAGTTGTCAATAGGAGTTAACA
>NZ_CEZPJD010000552.1:0-3395 GCF_983059655.1 Okeania sp. | reverse complement strand
AAAAGTTAAAAGTAAGAAGTAAGAAGAAAATTATAGTTGTCAATAGGAGTTAACAATTTAGTAAGTATTTATGCTGATAATTTGACTCTTGAGAAAGGTCAATAAAAATAATTTATGTCATATAAATACTTACCAAAACCAGGATTTTTATACTACTTTTAATGTCACAAATTGACGTGCGGAATGTGGGTTATATCATGTCCGGTAGCATCATTTGTGTATAAAATTAAGGTGATACTCTTGAGAAAACCTTCTGCCTCCTGCCTCCTGCCTTCTGCCTTCTGCCTTCCTTAGATAAACTCGCTACACTGCTAACTTGGAATTTTCAATTATTTCAAAAAGTTAAGTTCTTAACTGTTCAGAGATTTGATACAACAAATTCCAAGTATATGAAGTACAGATATTAATAATTAAATCTTCCCAGTCTGAGCATCTTGCTCGCGAGGAAGCATCTTGCTCGCGTAGGTTTACCTCATCAAAGTGGAATACGCTGTATCATATCCGCGCTATATCTTTATGTGTAAACCTAAGCGTGAATATCTACAGAAAACTTAAGTTTTTTTTTCAGACTTTGAAACCTTCCACCCTCTTCCTTCTTCCTTTCCTTACTTTCATTAGTTAATAAAAATGGTATAACTTGATATATAGTAAAGAACGAGTTGGTGTTTGACTTATGCGGATGATAAACCTTAGACAGGGAAATGTTTTTCCTACTGTTCCCTGTTCCCTGTTCCCTGTTCCCTGCTATAGCATTATCAAGTAATCAAGTAATTCATATGGATTTTGAACAACCATTAGGCTCAGTAATTCAAGGTTCTCTCAGTCAAGGATTAGAAGTACGACTACATCCAGACATATCAGTAGAAGATATGCGGGTTGGTAAATTTTTGGTAGTAAAAGGAGTACAAACTCACTTTTTTTGTATGCTAACCGATGTTTCATTAGGAACATCCAGCGAACGAATAATGATTAATCCTCCCTTACCTACAGATGATTTTTTACAATCTGTTTTAGCTGGGGGTAGTACTTATGGAACTATCGAACTTGCACCAATGTTGATGTTGGTTATTTCTTCAGAAAACTCCCCAGTATATTTCAATGCTAATAACGATAATGGCAAGAAAAAAAAATCTCAATCCATGGAAAATTTAGCATCTTTTGAAGCTCAAACCAGTGCCGAAATTAAATTAATGCCAGTGAAAACTATTCCGAGTCATTTTTCCCAAGTATTTGAGGCAAGTGAGAGAGATTTTAGTCTTGTTTTTGGTAGGGAAGATGACCAAAGTAGGCGCAATTTTGCTGTGGGTAAACCTATTGATATGGATGTACCTGTTTGTTTAGATTTGGATAGATTTGTAGAACGGAGTAATGGCATTTTTGGGAAGTCAGGAACAGGTAAGTCTTTTCTGACTCGTTTACTTTTATCTGGGATTATTCGTAAAGGAGCGGCTGTAAATTTAATCTTTGATATGCACTCTGAATATGGTTGGGAAGCAATGGCTGAAGGAAAACAAGTTAGTACGGTAAAAGGTTTACGACAATTGTTTCCAGAACGAGTCGAATTATGGACTCTCGATCCAGAAGGGACTAAACGTAGAGGGGTGCGAGATGCACGAGAACTGTATTTAAGTTATAACCAAATTGAGGTAGAAGATATTGGGTTGGTGCAACGAGAATTAAATTTATCTGAGGCGAGTATTGATAGTGCAAATATTCTTAGAAGTGAATTTGGTAAATCTTGGATTGCTCAATTACTGGAGATGACTAATGAAGATATCCAAATATTTTGTGATGAGAAAAGGGGTCACAAAGGTTCAATAATGTCCTTACAAAGAAAGTTATTGCGACTGAATAATCTGAAATATATGCAGACAAAAAATACTAATAATTATATTGAAGAAATATTAGAATCTTTGGATGCTGGTAAACACGTTATTATTGAATTTGGTTCCCAGTCGAATATGCTTTCTTATATGTTAGCTGCTAATATGATTACTCGCAGAATTCATAATAGTTATGTACGGAAAGCTGATAAATTTTTGAGTTCTAAAAATCCAAGCGATCGCCCTCAACCATTAGTCATAACTATTGAGGAAGCTCACCGTTTTCTCGACCCTGCGATAGTACGTTCAACTATTTTTGGAACAATAGCTAGAGAAATGCGGAAATATTTTGTGACTTTATTGGTAGTAGACCAGCGACCTTCTGGGATAGATGCAGAAGTTATGTCTCAAATTGGTACAAGAATTACAGCTCTATTAAATGATGATAAGGATATAGATTCTATTTTTACAGGAGTTTCTGGCGGTCATAGTTTACGGTCTGTTTTGGCAAAATTGGATTCTAAACAACAAGCTTTGGTATTAGGTCATGCGGTACCGATGCCAGTGGTGATTCAAACTCGTGCTTATGACCAGACTTTTTATCAGGAAATTGGAGATACAGACTGGCGATATGTGTCTGATGAAGAGTTATATGAAGCAGCTCAGGTTGCTCTGGATGATATTGGGTTTTAAAGCACGAAGTGCAGGCAATAGGGAGTAGGGGAGTAGGGGAGTAGGGGAGTAGGGGAGTGGGGGAGTAGGGGAGTAGGGAAAATAGAAAGATTTGCTGTTGAAGCACTCATAATAAGTTTTTTCATCACTAATTATCCGGACATGATATAAGGGGAATATAAATTCGACTTCAGTTATTAAGTAATACTAATGCCTCAGCAATGTTTGTAACTATTATCGACATTAATTCAAAACATATTATGTCTTTTAAGCCTACTCTCTACTCTTAAGGAAATGTAGCAACACTTTTAATTTCTGGTATTATATATTTAGAAAGTTAAAATATTTACTCAATTTTAGAGGAAGTAGCAAGGAATAATTATGACTTCTATTGTATGTTTTTATCTAGCTATAAATTTAATAGAATTAGCTGAGATTTTTTTAGATGAGTCTGTCCTTATTCTGAAGATTTTTATTGAGGCAGTTGCAGTTTTTATTATTACTTTTGCAGTGCTAAAAGCACTAGCACAAATGTGGAAAAGACGGAAAAACAATAAGATTTTTGCACAAGATGGAAGAATCAGACTAGACTTAGGTATCTCCCTAGTTCTAGCTTTAGAATTTCTTTTGGCTGCTGATATAGTAGGAACTGCCATCTCTCCAAGTTGGAGCGATATTGGCAGGTTAGCAGCAATTGCTGGAATTAGAACTTTTCTCAACTTTTTCCTAGAAAAAGAACTTCAAGTACTAGAAGAAAAAAATAACCTCAATAGATAAAATTTTAAGAAGGAAAAAGGAAAAAAGAATGGGAATAGTCCTTTATAAGGAACAATAATTAGGGCTTACTGAATAAATCTAAAAGTTTTTGTAGATAAAGGTTTTAGGCTTTTTAGGTCTGGA
>NZ_CEZPJD010000551.1:0-5365 GCF_983059655.1 Okeania sp. | reverse complement strand
AATTCGTGAAAACCAAACAGTTGTTTTAGAAGTATGACAATGTATCTGGTATGGTAAAAAAGCGGTGCGACCCCGCGACGACGCCAGTCGCAAGGGAACGCGCACCAAGAGACCGCAAATTATCCAGAGCTATATCTGATTTAGGTTGGAGAACATTCAGGACTTTTTTAGAAGGAAAAGCAGAAAAATATGGTCGCGATTTCAGAGTAATTAGTCGTTGGGAGCCAACATCCCAAGTTTGCTCAAATTGTGGCTTTAAAGGTGGGAAGCTAGACCTTCAGGTGCGAGAATGGGAGTGTCTCAACTGCGGTGCAAAACATGATAGAGACGAGAATGCAGCAATAAATATATTAGTCGCGGGCGGGCAGTCCGAGACGTTAAACGGACGTGGAGGCAAGTGTAAGACTACTGCCAAAGTAGCAGCAGCCAGTGAAACGTCAACCCGCCAAGGAGCTACGGCTCGGTAGGAATCCCCATGCCTTCAGGCCGGGGAGGATGTCAAATATCTGATTATACTGGAGTTACAGAACACCGCGATTTCATAGAAGAAGTTGGCGGTCAATTTGTAGGTGATTTTGTCAAAGAGGAACAAGGAGCTACAGATGATATTCAGAATGGTAGTTTTGAAGAAGGTTTAAGTGGTTGGAGTATAATAGGAGCTGCGGGAACACCAATTGATTTTGGTACGCCAACATCAGACGGTGAATCTGATGCCTTCATTTATAACGATATAATGGCTGTAACTGACTATGAAATAGAAGACTTTTTGGGATTAGCAGTAGGAAATTTAGAAGATTTATCAGGTAGTTTCCCTTTTGAAGGTTCTGCTATCAAGCAAACTTTCACAGCAAATGCTGGAGATATTCTCTCATTTGATTTTAACTTTTTGACAGATGAACTGGCAGCCGAAGATTTTGGTGAAGAAATGTTCAATGACTTTTCTTTTGTTTCTCTTTCTGGTGCAGATACCTATTTAGATTTATTAGCTGATACTTCCTCTACTTTTGTTCCTTCTGATACATACTTCTTTGACGAAACAGGATATCGAAGTTTTTCTTATGAGATTCGTGAGACTGGAACTTACACTCTAGGGTTTGGTGTTGCGGATGCAGAAGAATTTACTGGGTTTTCTGGACTTTTAGTTGATAATGTGAAACTGGCATCCACACCAGAGCCCACAACAACAATAGGATTATTTGCTAGTGTTTTTGGAGCATTTTCTTTGCTCAAGCGTAAAAAAAAGTAATATGACAGTAATTAGCTATTAGCTTGTTACTTTCTCTGAAAATATCTCAGCTTTCAAGGCTGTTTACAGCGGTTTTCATTTGGGTAGACCACAGTAGGGACGTTCCATGGAACGTCCCTACAAGGTTTTGCTGATGAAGATGTGGTTCATCAATGAGCAAAAGCGCTGTAATCTAATTAACTTCTAGATGCCAGTACTATATTTCCAGATATTGGAACTAATATTTATCCCTACTCTTAAGATTAGTTTGAGTAGGGATAATTTTTCTCAATTAGGGAATAGGGAATATTTCTACAAGGGTTTTGATTTTGATTATGGGGTTCACCTATCTGAAAATTGCTGTCAAAAGCGTGGAGTAAAGTTTACAAGACTTACACAATAGCACTAATTGTAGTAGTCAGAACGAGAATAATGATCAAATTTACACTGTATGTAGCAGTACTGCGTAAGTCCTGAGTTTATATTTCCTCTATTGGTGTTCTACCAGATGGGTATCTACAGCGTGGGGGTTCACACCATATAGAATTCTTTTTAATAAATGCTATATTTGCACAAGACTTCTTTTTCAACATAAAATAAAATAGAGGAGCAATAAAAATAATGATCATAGATGGTACTCCAGGTCGCGATGTGCTAACAGGAACTGGTGGCGATGATGTAATTACTGGTTTCGGAGATAGAGATACTATTACTGGTGGTGGTGGTGACGATACATTTGTTTATACTAGCATTGTAGATGGATATGATGTCATCACTGACTTTGAAATTGGTAGCGATAAAATTGACTTGGTTGGTGTATTGAATGATTTAGGTTTTGCAGGTGACGATCCCATTGCTGAGGGTTACATTGGCTTTATCTATCGTCCAGGGCGTCCTCGTTCTCGAGAGCGTCCACGAAGCCCGTCTACTGTCTTAACTATCGATCCTGATGGTAGTGCTGGTCCTGAAGCGCCTATTCCCTTATTATCAGTTGGAGGAGGGGGGTTAGACAACCCAGACAACTTCATTTTTTAACTTAAGTGCTAAATCTTGAGGACTGAATATCAAAGCTTTGCTGTGATCGCAAAGCTTGATTGAAAAAGAGTCCTGGAAAACTTAACGAAAGTAATCTTATTTCCAGATATTGGAATTAATATTAATCCCTACTCTAACTAATGTTCAGAGTAGGGATAATTTTTGAGATCTATTATCGTCCAAACAAACTAGAATCAACCTTAAAAAAATTTCCCAAAGTTTCAGCCAACTCATCGCTAATCTCACCCTTACCACTAACCAACTCAAGCGCAACATTCGACGAACCAACTACTTCTACCAAATCTTCTAGTTGTACGTTCTGCTGTTCCATTAAAAACAGTAACATCGAATGAGGTGTGGATGTCGCACCAGGACGATAAAAATCGCTCTCAAATTTTTCAATTAAAACAATCAATAACTCATAGAGAGCCTCCTCTTCTGGAGTGCGATTTTGAATGTGCATCAACTCCTCTATAACAGCCAGCATTCGTTCGTTTTCATCCTCCGTTTTAATTAGCTTCGGCTGGTATTTTACTAATAAATCGCTATATTTTTGCGAGCTAAAAGTAAGGGTCATTTTTCCAAGACTCCTTATAGTATTCTGCATGAGTAAGAATGTATTTAATGTAAATTAATTGTCGTTGGTAATCTATACTCACAATTAAGCGATATTTATTACCCTTAATATTAAAAACTGTAAAATTACCAACAGCCTCAGCTGTGGGAAAAACAGATTGCACCTCAATCAAATTTGACCAACTAGCCTTACTGGCAACTTTATACCAGTTATCCAAAGGATTATTGCAATCGTTATGGTTGCTAGCATATTCCCTTAAACGTCTATAACTAATGACGTGCATTTGTTAATCGGGACAACAACTGATTAGCATTATAGCAATAAATAGACAGAACTCAATCATTCCGCTCACATATAGAACCCATTAGGCATCTCTAGAAAAGAGGGAGTAGAGAGTAGGGGGAAATAATTGAGATAATTGATTTAATTTTTGGGCGTTGCTGATTTTGGGTATGATTTTTCCCCCCTAGCCCCCAAAATTCTGGGATTTAGGGGAGAACTAAACAATCGCACATTCATACTTCAATTCAGCAACGCCAATTTTTGATTATTGGAGATTCTAATATTAATCCCTACTCCAACCTAATGTTCAGAGTAGGGATAATTTTGTCTCAAACCAATGATCTCATCCAAAGCGGAAACGGGAGCAATATGCTCCCACTGTAGAATTAAACCTTAGCTAATTGGAACACAGCTCCTAAACCAGATGCCATTTCTTCTGGAGAAATTTTACCATCATGATTGATATCTAGAGCATCAAATACAGCATCAGTTCCTGCCCACTCTTCACGAGTGATGAAACCATCACCATCTAGGTCATAGATATGGAAAATATCTTCTGCTGCATGAGTTACTCCCTCTAGACGAGTCAAGCGCTCTGCTAACAGATTTTCCAATGATTCTAACGCCTTGGAGAAACCTTTAATGCCTTCATCCAGTTTTTGAGATGCCATCCGGTTTTCAGCGTGCATCTTATCAAATGTCTCTTTGTCTATTGCAATTTTTTCTGCATCAGACTGAGCCGCTTTCTCCACAGAAAGTTTGGTCGGTAGGTCTCCTGTAGTTGATTCTAGACTACCTAACAAACCAGGTGAAATAGTCAACAAGTCGCAACCTGCTAATTCTGTGATTTCACCAATGTTGCGGAAGCTAGCTCCCATGACTTCAGTCTTGTAACCAAATTTCTTGTAGTAGTTGTAGACTTGAGTCACAGATAATACACCGGGATCTTCCGCAGGAGGATAAGAGTCTCGCCCAGTATCTTTTTTGTACCAGTCTAATATTCTACCTACAAAGGGAGAAATTAGAGTTGCTCCTGCTTCAGCACAAGCGATCGCCTGATGGAGACCAAAGAGTAGGGTTAAGTTGCAGTGAATACCCTCTTTTTCTAATACTTCGGCAGCTTTGATACCTTCCCAGGTAGAAGCGATTTTAATCAAGATGCGATCGCGAGAAACTCCTGCTGCTTCATACTGAGCGATTAAATCTCGTCCTTGAGCTATTGTTGATTCTGTATCGTAGGATAGTCGTGCATCAACTTCTGTAGATACTCGCCCTGGAATAATCTGTAAAATCTTAAGTCCAAAAGCAACTGCCAATCTCTTAAATGCTAAATTTGCTACATCAGAAGGAGTAGCATCTGTTCCCAATTCTTCCCTTGCTTTTTTCAAGGTTTCATCCACAATTTCTTGATACTGTGGCATCTGAGCTGCAGCAGTAATTAATGAGGGATTAGTAGTAGCATCCCGTGGTTGAAATTTTTCAATTGCTTGAATATCACCTGTATCAGCAACAACGATGGTTACTTCTCGTAATTGTTCGAGTAAATTCTTAGCCATTTATTTATTTCTCCCTTTGAGAATAAGTTACTTACTTATGGTTTAGTCGATCGTGCCCTAGTATTCAATATACTTTGAGATATTAGGACAAAGCTACTTGCACTAATTTTCTACTGTATTTCTATACAAATCTTCATCCAATTCCATTTCTGATACCATACTTTGAGCATGAACTAATCTATCTGCAGCTGACAGAACGTCGTTCAGAACACCAAAAAAAAGACTTTTTCTTAGTAACTATTTTCATTTCTTCAGTTAATTCTCCTTCTTCTTTAGTATTATCTGAAGTTCTTAAGTTTATCCATAATTTATCCCTGCATTACTTCATAATAGGCTTGAAAATTTCTAAAGTATTCATGCAGTTCAGTTACTAATTTAAAGATTAAGTAATCCCCAATGTCTAATTGTGGTTTTTCTTGCTCATTCGGAGTATTTTTAGTTAATTATAACCTCCGTATTATATCAGAACAAATTTTTAATTCATCTATAGAATGGATGAAATTATCGGCACGTTAGTTTTGTGTTTGACTTTATGGATAACTTACCAGATTAACTTTTTGATTTCTGTGCCTTAACATACACTATCAATTTGTCAAATATATTATTAGACATCTCCAGAAAAGAGGGAGTAGGGAGTAGGGAGTAGGGAGAAAGAATTGATAATTTATGTGTGATAATTGATTTTATTTT
>NZ_CEZPJD010000550.1:0-5368 GCF_983059655.1 Okeania sp. | reverse complement strand
ACTATATGCCAGAATACTCACTTTTGAGCTTTCTGAGGCGAAAATCAGGTATTTCCGATCTAAAAAGGCTAAAACCAATATCAGTAAAGACTTTGATATTAGATCGGTAAACCCTAATTAAGTTATTTATCTTTGGCTGAAATAGTCGAGTAGTAATTTTAGAGATGTGAGCGATCGCGTCTCTAAAAACCCTAATTATCAATTGTTGAACTCAACATATCTCGTACTGCAATTAAAATTTTGCCTAATTTATTTTCCCCACTACCATCTTTTCTCTGACCCCAATATAAATCCACGGGAGACCTATACACAATTTCTTCATTGCCAGTAGATAGTAATATTTCCCGAATCTCAGAATTAGTAGAAAATTTGTTGAATACTGCCTTTTGCATAATATCATATTTTACCTGTTCCCAATCTGAACGTAATGGGCGGTTGCGATCGCCTCCCAGATTTGCTGCTTCCCCTGGTGTTGCAGCTAAACGAATTTGATCGGCATCAGGCATACCTGGAAATTTTTGAGCTTGAAAATAATGTTCGCTGGTTGGCCACCAATAACCATCTAATTCAAAACCATGGGCAGAACAATTGGAAAAACAACCGTATCTGCTGAGAGTGCTATAAAATGAAATTGCCATAATTTTTCTAACTAAATATACAGAAATAGTAATCCACCAGTATTTGCTATATAAAATTACCGAAAAATTCTGATAACTGATAACTGATAACTGGTAACTGAAATGACCCTACCAGGTGACTCGATCGCTTAACTGCTCTAATACTTTAGGTCCAATTCCTGGCACCTGGTCTAGGTCATCTAAAGATGTAAAAGGTTTATTTTGTCTAGCTTGAATAATCCGCTCTGCTAATTTTGGCCCAATACCAGGCAATGTTTCTAACTCTTTAGCAGTAGCTATATTGAGATTAATTTTAGTGTTAGTATCTATTGTTGGATTTTGAGTTTCTGTTAATTGATCGCCACATTCTTTTTGTTGTTTCTCTACTTTTTTAATCAACCAGGATGGTACACCGAGAGTAGCTGTTTGATAAAGTCTTTGAAATTCACGGTCAAAATGAGCTGCTACTGTGGAATTTTCAATTATCAATACAGTTTCATCATTGTTTTTATTAGCTGCTTCAGTCCAATTGTGGGAACCAGTTATGACAATAGAATTATCAATAATTCCGAATTTGTGATGCAGGCGATCGCCAGGGGGTAAATTTGGCACTCCTACTGTAAAAATTGGTTTTTCCCAAGTCCGATTATCTGCTTCATATTTGCATTTATTAGCCAAGGCAATTCCCATCATATCTAATCCTTCACTATAATAACGATAAGCAAAACTTGGATCGATTAAACCTTGAATTAAAACTCCTTTTCGAGATTGATTTTCTAGAGTATTAACTAATGATTGTGATGAAAAGACAAAGAGGGATAAATCAATAGATTTTTGTGCTAATTCTAATGTTTGATTAATTAAACCATTAGTACTTTGTTGCCAAGATTTAGTATTAGAAATAGGAGAAAAATTTACTGCCACTTTCGTATCTCCAATAAATATTTGTCTGACAGGTCTAAATGGTTTTTTTTTGCCAAATTTACTATCCTGTTTTCCATCAGGCCCGTCTCCCCATAAGATATTAAACTCTTCTGTAAATAATTCAGCTAATTCAGAACTTTCTATTTTTAAAAGATTATTAGAATTTCCTCTACTCATAGATTCTGAAAAATCTCCATGAATACCGCTATTAGTAAAATTAGCTGAAGTAACAATAGTAGTTTGACCGTCCACAACTACAAATTTGTGGTGCATGAGGCCACTACCCTTAGAACCATCGGCAGTATCATCAATCAAGGGAACTCCTGCATTAGTTAGCATCATCAGAGCATCACTACTATTAATTTCATCTTGACTAAGATAACCATCCATGTTATTGTCAGCTATCTGAAAAAATTCTTTGTAGCGTTTGTGTTCCCGTTCAGACAGTTGAGTTACTTCAAGTTTAGTTAGACTTCCCCAAGAACGACTGTAGGTGTTTTCAATAATTACTCGTACCTTTATCCCTGCTTGGTAACGTTCGACCAAAGCTTGAGCAATACCAGGTAAACGTAACTCTTGAACCGCCACATCTACACTAGAAGTAGCATTAGCAATAGTACCAATGATTATTTCTTCAAGATTATCTCCTGACCTTGTTTGCTGGCGAGTAGACTCAGTATAGCTTGAAGCTTGGGACTGATTAAAATAAACTTCAATTAAGGGGTCTTGTGGTAACTGAGGAAGTTGAGCAACCGACTGCTGACCTCTATTCAGACAACCAGTGAGACTGAGGCCCAGTAGTAAAATATAACCAAAGCGCAGTTTAGTAGAAAAAAATAGCATTGATTTGAGGAAAGTCAATGGCCTAAATAGTCTATTAGTTAGAGTAGGATAGCTCACAAGGATAGGTTTTTTACTTTTCTAGTTGTGACAAGACTTGGAGGAAGAGGAGAACAAAGAGGTACACTGATTTATAATACTTATGCAGTGGCCTAAATCTTAAATATTCTTGTTGCTTATATTAAATCTTAAAAAATATTGACGTTAAATATTGTATCAAAATGGCCGATAATGTTAAATTTAGAATGGACGATAACGCTACTAAAGTGTAATAAGTATGGCAATGTGCGCTGGCATATTGACAAGTTGCAGGAACTGTCCAATAGCTGAAAGTATTATATTATAAGCTTTTTATTCCCCCTGTTGCCTGTTGCCTATTGCCTATTGCCTGCGCGCAGCGCTATAGTTTGTAGATTTTTCAATTAGGTCTGGAAAAAAATATTTAAGATGACCAAAACTAAGAGAACTTGGTGAAAGCTAACTTTGCTGTTTTATGCCGAAAAGAAAAAGGACTTTTCCGTGTGGCCATAAAGGATATGGGAGAAAATGCCATCGTTGTGAACAACAGGAGATGGCAAAGCAAAGAGTTGATGAGGAAATAGCGGAAAAGCGAGAAAAAAAGTTGGAATGGGAAGCTTCTTTCGATGGCGATTTGATAGACTTGAGAGGTTTACCAGATTATGTGGTAGTCAAAGCCAGGGCAATTATTTCTGCATTAAATAATAATCAAAGCTATCGAGAATTTGGAGGTAAACGGCTGCGTCATAATCGTTTCATAGTCAGTATACCTGTTACCAGAAACTATAGAATGATTTGTCAAGATTATGGGAGTTTTGTAATACCACAGAAAGTTATGTCACATGAAGATTATAATGTTTGTAAACCTAAGTAACTATTTAATAATTAATAATTACCTCTCCTTGAAAACGGATAGGATTGACGAGACAGAAAAATTTTTAGTATAGAAATATCTGAGTCACAATAGCCACATTAAAAAGAATTCACATACATAGCATTCCTATTAGAATTATGTAGAAAATATCTGGGAATTTACAGAGGAAATATATCGGATAATATTACCGAAAAATCGTGGGTATGCGCCTCCCCTTTTAAGGGGATAAAAAGCGGTCGAGGGATGGCGAGGTCCCCTCGCCATATCCAATCGACCAAGACAGCGGTCGATCGCGACAGCGGAACGGAGTTCTTTCTTCGGAGCTTCCCGTAGGGTGAGATGGCTCCGAAACCTCGCCATATCTAATCGACCAAGAGAAAAAATAATTCCGTACTTCAAGCCTCTTGCTTGACCTTTGTCATGCTCCGCAAACAGCCTTAGGTACTGATAACTGATAACTGATAACTGATAACTGAAATGACCTGCTGAGTTAAAAATTTTTTACCGAATAATTAAGATAAAATGCTTCTCATTTCAAGGATAAACAATAAATTAATTTTCCCTTTTTCGTCAATCCTATCCGTTTTCAAAGAGTAGTAATTGTTAATTATTAATTATTAATTATTAATTGTTGAACTACTTTTTCACTCCTTTATGCCAAAACTTCTGCGACAATATTTTGACTATATTGTATGAAGTTAATGATATAAACGGATAGACATAATGCAAATTTATCTAGACTATAGTGCCACAACACCAACAAGGCCAGAAGCGATCGCTGCTATGCAACAAGCTTTTACCCAACAGTGGGGGAACCCATCTAGTTTACATACATGGGGCCAGAGGTCGGCAACATTAGTAGAGAGGGCAAGAATAAAAGTAGCTAATCTGATAGATGCAGTGCCAGAGTCAATTATTTTTACTTCTGGGGGGACGGAAGCTGACAATATGGCCATTATGGGTGTAGCACGTTGCTATGAAAAACCCCAGCATATTATTATTTCTAGTGTAGAACATTCTGCTATTTCACAGCCAGCAGGAATGTTAGAAAATTGGGGTTGGCAAGTTACAAGATTACCTGTGGATCGACAAGGAAGAGTAAACCCCGAGCAATTACAAGCAGCATTACAATCAAATACAGTTTTAGTATCAGTAATTTATGGTCAAAGTGAAGTTGGTACTCTCCAACCTATTGAGGAATTAGGTAATATCTGTCGTTCTCATGGGGTGTTATTTCATACTGATGCTGTTCAAGTAGTAGGCCGTTTACCAATAAATGTACAAAAACTGCCAGTAGATTTATTATCTTTATCAAGTCATAAAATTTATGGTCCTCAAGGTGCAGGTGCGCTTTATATCAGAGAAGGCGTAGAGCTAGTACCGATATTGACAGGTGGTGGCCAGGAGTTGAAGTTACGTTCTGGTACTCAGGCCGTAGCAGCGATCGCTGGTTTTGGAGTAGCAGCAGAATTAGCGGATGAGGAAATGACGACAGAAAGATTAAGGTTAATAAGATTGCGCGATCGCTTATTTGAAAAGATGGCACAAACTCCTTATGTAATTTCTACTGGGGAGCGATGGCACAGACTGCCTCATCATGTTAGTTTCTGCATTGTTCCCCCAGAAGTTAAAATAGAAAAAACGGAAGATCGAATTACAGGTAAAACTTTGGTGCGACAGTTAAACCTGGCTGGAATTGGTATTAGTGCTGGTTCAGCTTGTCATAGTGGAAAAGTAACTCCAAGTCCAATATTACTTGCAATGGGGTATACAGAAGAAGCTGCTACTAGGGGTATTCGTTTAACATTGGGACGAGAAACAACAGAAGCAGATATTGATTGGACAGCAATGGTACTGAAACAAATTTTGGAAAGACTAATGCCGAGGACATTAGCTATTGTGAATTAAAAATAGATATAGCATTTCAGGAGTCGGAAGTTCAGAAGTCAGAAGTCATAAGTCAAGAGGAAAAAAGAAGGACAAAGAGAAGAAAGTTTTTTATCGCTAATTAAACGGACATGAGATTACAGCACTTTGCGCGGATAGTGAGGTACAGTTTAAAAATTAATCTTTTTTTCCCTACTGCCTACTGCCT
>NZ_CEZPJD010000549.1:0-5369 GCF_983059655.1 Okeania sp. | reverse complement strand
TTATAGTTTAGGACAGACACAATTACAGCAATACTTCATTGACGTTATTGTAGATGGTAATAATACGATTTTTGTGCCTATTGACGACCCTAATATAGCACTAGAAGCAGCTCAAATCAGAGCAAGATATAATCTACAATTACCCGATGCTTTTCAAATAGCTGTAGCATTAGCAGCAGAATGTGAGGCATTTTTCACAAATGATAATGTATTTAGAAGAGTAACAGAATTGACTATATTATTGCTAGATGAATTAGAAATTTAAAGTAGTTTTGAAAAGCAAAATGAAAAAAATAATTTATCTAGCTAATCCTTATGGTTTCTCAAAGCAACAAAAAAAACTGCTACTTCCTCCCATAACCGAAAAATTGAAATCTTTAGGAGCGGAAGTTTGGGAACCATTTGAACGAAACAACCAACAAGACTTCTCGAAGCCAGGATGGGCTTACATTATTGCTCAAGCAGATTTGAATGATGTAAGAAACTGCGATGCTATATTTGCTATTGTCAATGGCACACCGCCTGATGAAGGTGTAATGCTTGAATTAGGTGTGGCGATCGCCCTCAATAAAAAAGTTTTTCTGTTTCGAGATGATTTTCGTCGCTGCACAGATAGTGAAAGCTATCCACTGAATCTTATGATATTTGCAGGTTTACCAGAAAAGGGTTGGGAAGATTATTATTATCAGTCTGTGGAAGAAATTGATTCAAAACACAAAGCTTTATATAAGTGGCTATTAGAAGATTTTGAAATTAGGGAATAACAGCAGAAAATAAATTATTCCAATTTTTTTACTCTATCGTTAACTACCTGTTCTCTACTCCCTTACTTTTATAGCTAGTAGGATAATTTTTTATTTTGAAGTCCCTTATACCAATTTAAAAAAAGAATGTTACGAATAATAAGTCCAAGAAAAAGATTTTGCAGGAAATGCCCTTTGACAAAAAATGAGGATTTACGACATAAAAACTGGCATTAAATCTATTCATTATGACTCCTGAATTCAGAATTCTGGATTCTAAGAAATACCCTAACTATTTGTAGCAAAGATTTATCAAAATGGTATTACTAATGGTAAGACCTAATCTACAAAATCAAATATACAGTAGATTTCATCTTGGTGAGGTACATCCTTCGCGGGCAAGATGCCCGCACTACCTAAAATCTTAACGTTAATATTTGTACCTCATATACTTGGAATCTGCTGTAAAGTACCTAAATTTTATCCAAATCTAAATCAAACTTACCAATAGAAATCAATTTAGCCTGTCGCCCGCAGGGAGTTTCGTCAACAGTATCTCCTACATTAGAAAAACTCAAACAAACCCGCAAAAAATTAGGAGGATAATAAACCAATTTTTCAGCCCATTCAATGGCGACAATACCCAAAGGTACTTCCAAACCCTCCCAATAAATCTCTAAATTTAAAGCTTCAATCTCGGAACTTTCTAAACGATATAAATCAAAATGATAAAGAGGAATTCTGCCAGAAAAATATTCATTAATCAAAGTAAAAGTAGGGCTATCAATTGTTTCTGTTATTCCCAAACCAGCACCAAGACCTTGAACAAAAGTAGTTTTACCACTACCTAAATTTCCCTCCAATAAAATTACACTACCAGCAGGCAAAATTTCCCCTAAACTTTTACCAAGATTGTTAGTTGCTGGAGTATTTTGTAGTGACAAAAAAACTTCTTTATTCATAACTATTTAGTAAGCATTCAGGTATAGGGGTTAACAAAATCATTTCAATCGATAAAATATAGGAATAATAACAAATTTCACGCATTTTTGCTACCGACTAATACCAAGCGTGATAAATGTTTGCTACAAATACTGGAACTGTTTCTAGTATTCAATAGTCAGTAGTCAGCTAGATTGAGCTGTTATTATCATTTTTGACCATGAAATAATTCTCCAAGTGCTAAATATATAGCAATGTGCGCTGGCTTGCTTTACAAATTTCAGGAACTGTCCAATAGCTAAAAGTTTTATATCATAAGCTTTTTATTCCCCCTACTGCCAAATGAGCTGCGCACAGCGCTATACATCTGACTTTAACCATTTTTGTTGACCAAACTATTCGTAACATTCTTTTTTCACATTGGTATAATTGCTAAGTATTCAGCTATCAGTTTTTGAAATAAAGAATCAAGTAAAATAATTAAGTATTCAACTATTAACATTCAGTTATCAGCTTTTGAAATAAAGAATTAAGAATGACCAAGGTTAGTTGAAAAGACTATTTCATTTCCTGCGGAATGCTGCGCAAACATAGTTTTTAATTCTCCTTGAATACTAATGCCTCCTGCCAAGATAATGAGGAATAATTCATAGCTGATAGCTGATAGCTGACCGCTGAATGCTTACACTATTTATTAAACTCAATACGCTCATACCACTCTAATAATACCTGCGCTAACATCATCGAATCGTGACGAACAAAACCAGTTTCTTCATCCTCATACATCACATTAGTCAAAAGAATTTTCCTGCCTAAATTTCTGACTTCTTCACGGTTAAGAAAAACTGGATGAGAATCTTCTCGAGCATAACGAACTAATGCTTGTGCTGAAGGACTTTTTCCTTGAACTAAAACAGTATCAAATAATCGTTTACCAGCAGCAACATCAATAGCACGAATATGGTCAGCCACACTATATCCAGTAGTTTCTCCAGGCTGAGTCATAATATTACAAACATAGATACTAGGAATATTTCTAGAAGCAATTGCCTCAGCAATTTCAGACACTAATAAATTAGGAATCACGCTAGTATATAAACTACCAGGGCCAATAATAATATAATCAGCTTCTTCTATTGCCTGTAAAACTTTGGGCAAAGCAAGAGGATGTTCCGGAGTACAGCCAATCTTGACAATTTTTCCCCTAGCTTCCGTAATATTAGACTCACCCTCAATACGTCGTCCATCAGACAATTCTGCCCACAAATTAACATCAGTAAGAGTCGCAGGTAAAACCTGACCCCGTATAGCCAAAACTTGAGAGCTAGCAGCTACGGCCTGTTCCAAATCTCCAGTAACTTCACTCATGGCTGTGAGGAAAAGATTGCCAAAACTATGACCCACCAAACCATCACCAGCACGAAACCGATACTGAAACAACTCAGTTAATAACTTTTCTTCATTAGCCAAAGCTGCTAAACAATTACGAATATCTCCTGGTGGTAGTACTCCTATCTCTCGGCGCAACCTACCAGAAGACCCACCATCATCTGCCACTGTCACAACAGCAGTAATATTAGCACTGTAATCTTTGAGGCCCCTTAACAAAGTTGAAAGACCTGTACCCCCGCCAATAGCAACTATCTTTGGACCTCGATTTAACCTTCGATGGGCAAGTAACCGGTCCACCAATTTCTCCTCTCCCTCCGGTATTAACACTTGAGTAATGGAATTAATACTACGATTTTGACCCCAGAAGATGAATAGTAAACCAGCAAAGATAATTATTGGCCCGGAAATATAATTAGGAAATATAGTCGTTACCCACCCCAAAAACTGTTTAAGTAGTCTGAGGGTGTAAAAAATTGGAGTCATTCCAGTCCATATTGATAGACCTAAGCTAGTTAGTAGTACGCCAGCAGCACTCAAGAGTAACCACCGCTTGATAAATAATCCCGGAGATAACCACTTAAACCATTGGCCAATTATCTGAGAGTTAGTCTGATGACGTTTTGCAATAAAAAAATTACTTTTGAGAAATATACGCAGGGTTTTCTTTACTAAACCAGTTGACATAACAATATTAGCCTTAGCTTGATTAAGGACAAATTTTACAAAAATACTATCTACAATCAATAAGATTCTGGA
Source organism: Okeania sp. (assembly GCF_983059655.1). NCBI lineage: Bacteria > Bacillati > Cyanobacteriota > Cyanophyceae > Oscillatoriales > Microcoleaceae > Okeania > Okeania sp. Next base: position 1,536 of record NZ_CEZPJD010000549.1, on the reverse strand, counting down.
AGTATTATGGCGCTTCAGGGCTAAATTGTGTTGATATGAAATGCCATAAACTAAGAAGATTTAAAAAAGTGGTCAGCACTCAGCAGTCAGCAGTAAATGTTTATAAGGGTCTTTAAACCCCTCGTAAACCTTCTGGTTTATAGATCGAGGATTTAAAACTAGAGCTACTAAAAGCTAATAGCTTGTTAATCCAATCAGGATGTATAACCCACATTCCGCACGTCAATTTTTAAGATTAAAAGTATCTTGAGACTACTTTTATTTGTAAGTATTTATACTGTATAAATGATCTTGATTGACCTTATCTCAAGAGTCAAATTTCCCGGAAAATATTCAGCATAAATACTCAATTATGACTACTATTATTTTCTCCTGATACGTTACTCTACCGATAGCTCCTCTACCTGAGTTCTGTTTACGGAGCATTCCGTAGGAAATCCTGACTCTTGATTTTTAATGCTACATTTTGAAGTGTGGAATTTAGGATACACAACAGAAGGCAAAGTTTAGAGGAAAAAGGCTGACTACATCTCAAAGTTTGAGACTTTTATCCTGCCCCCTTGCTATACTGCCAACAAAATCTGTTACTTGCTACTTTTTTAAGGCCAAAACTTGAGTTGTGGACTGTTATAGCGCTACGCGCTAGGGAATAAGGAACAGGGAACAGAGAATAGCAAACTGTAAAAGGGTTTTAGGATTGAAAAATTTCCTAACTTGAATGCGTAGTGCTACAAGTGTAAACGATGAACCACGAACCTATAATCGAGCTGAAAGGAGTTAGTAAATCATTCGGGCCTAATGTTGTCTTAGATGAAACAGACTTAACAATTTATCGCGGAGAAGCTTTGGCAATTATTGGCCCATCTGGAACTGGTAAATCTACAGTTCTGAGAATTATTGCTGGTTTATTGACTCCTGATGCCGGAGAAGTTTATGTCCAGGGAAAGCGACGAGTTAGATGGATGGATGACTTGAAAGATCCAATTACTACTGGTATGGTCTTTCAAAATGCAGCTCTGTTTGATTCGTTGACAGTAGAAGAGAATGTGGGTTTTCTTTTGTATCAACATAGTAAGTTACCACATTCCCAGATTCAGGAGTTAGTGCAGCAGAAATTAGAAATGGTGGGGTTGGGTAATATTGGCGATCGCTATCCGGCAGAGTTATCTGGTGGGATGCGTAAACGAGTGAGTTTTGCTAGGGCAATTATGACTAATCCAGAAAATCCTCGTGATGACCCAGAAATATTATTATATGATGAACCAACAGCAGGCTTGGACCCCATAGCTTCTACTGTAATTGAAGATTTGGTACGTCGCTTACAATATGTAGATGGTGGCTGTAGTACCTATGTAATGGTGACTCATCAACATAGTACTATTCGTCGCACAGCAGACAGAATTGTATTTCTTTATCAAGGTAAAGTGCAGTGGGTTGGTACTGTAGATGAAATTGATGTGGTGGACAATCCTTTGGTACAACAATTTTTTACAGGTAGTGTAGATGGGCCAATTAAGGTATTGGATAGAGGTTTGA
>NZ_CEZPJD010000548.1:0-5371 GCF_983059655.1 Okeania sp. | reverse complement strand
CTCTTGATAGTCGATTGATTCTGCTGTTAAATCTTCCGGAATATCAGTAATATTATCCCGGTCTTGTTTTGGTTGTTTTGTGATGTTCTGATGGATTGATTTTTGATGACTTTCTGTTTGATTAACTGTAGTCTCTTGATAATCTATATCCTCTTGATAGTCGATTGATTCTGCTGTTAAATCTTCCGGAATATCAGTAATATTATCCCGGTCTTGTTTTGGTTGTTTTGTGATGTTCTGATGGATTAAATTTTGATGACTTTCTGTTTGATTAACTACTGTTTCCTGAAAGTCTATATTCTCTTGATAGTCGATTGATTCTGCTGTTAAATCTTCCGGAATATCAGTAATATTATCCCGGTCTTGTTTTGGTTGTTTTGTGATGTTCTGATGGATTAAATTTTGATGACTTTCTGTTTGATTAACTACTGTTTCCTGAAAGTCTATATTCTCTTGATAGTCGATTGATTCTGCTGTTAAATCTTCCGGAATATCAGTAATATTATCCCGGTCTTGTTTTGGTTGTTTTGTGATGTTCTGATGGATTAAATTTTGATGACTTTCTGTTTGATTAACTACTGTTTCCTGAAAGTCTATATTCTCTTGATAGTCGATTGATTCTGCTGTTAAATCTTCCGGAATATCAACCAAGTTTAAATCCACCAATAAATTCAACAAACGCCTTAACTGTTCAACTGTTTCTGTATTCAGTTCAACAGATTGGTTATGATTAGTATCTTGTGAATTATTAGTCGATTTTTCGTTTAAGTAAGCCATCTATATTCCGATCATTTACGATGGTTGTCTGAAATTAAAAGCTCTTGTTCTAAATCTTTATCTGCTGCTTCCTTGAGCTCAGTTACAAGCTCTCTTTTCTTCATTCTCATACCGACTTCAAACATGATTTCTGCTAAATCATCCCGTGAAACTTTAACATCTTTAAGTAAAGAAAAGCGTTTTTCAAGTTCTTCAAATATTTGATCTTTTAAATGATTAACATCATGTTGGAGTTTTTCTCTTGTTTGTGATAAATCTTCCCTTAGAGAAGTTGTTTGATTATCAATAATTTCATTTAATGCTTCTTTAGTAGTAATAATTTTGCGGTTTACTCGCTCAATTTGTTGCTTAGTTTCAACAACATCTTCTTGAGTATTTTGAATATTTAAATTAATATTACTAATCTTTTTTTCTATAGAATTAACCGTAGCTTGAAGCTCTGTAGAAAAAGTACTTTTAACTTGCTCTATCTGATTCTTAGTTTCTTGTTTCGCTAAAGATAATTCTGATTCTAGCTTTTCAAAACGATTTTCGTACTCTCTTAACTTAGGACCCAGTATTATATCACGAATTTTGTCAATATTTCCCAGTCTCTCACGCATTTCTTCCTTGCTTAATTCGGCCATACTTTCTCCTTATGTGATGAACTGCCAAAGTTCAGGATAAATGTTAAAAATACACCATTTGATTTTACCACTTAGTTTACTATTTTACAGGATTAGTCTATATATTTGTAACTGCACAACTTATATAATGACCAGGTAAAGATGAAGAATAAAAAATAACATGAGAAAAGGTGAAACTTTTACATCCGTATAAAGGTCTATTGCAACACATTTTTTTGATTACCTATGAAACAGGTTTACAACTATAAACAAATTGCATCACAAAATCAGTATTGCAGAAAGTAAATCTAGAAGACCGCTAACAGTTATGGTAATTTCTGTACATTTACCTGTAATAGCTCAATTTTGCTTTCATCAAAAATACTAATCTTATCAAAGAATTTTATTTGTTGATTTTTACAACTATCTATATCGATCCATACCATATTGATGTCCTATTAAAAAATACTTAATTTATTTTCTACAACGTATCTATTCTGGTAGCCCTACATAGTAATGGTAAGGATATATATTTTTTAATTTCTCCCGCATTCCCCATCCCTCTATCTCCTCACACTTAGGAATGCTTACTTTTCCATCACGGCTGACCACCACCCCTATTATTATGAGTCATATCATGTCCGCTTGAATAGTTACACTTTAGAGGAATGAAGGCAGAAGGGAAGAAAAGATTAGAAGGGATAAAGTTTTTCATCACTAATTAGGGCTGGCTGATTAAATCTCAAAGCATTGACTGATATTGGTTTCAGCTTTTTACAGACTTTATTTAGTAAACCCTAATTATCCGGACATAATATCAGAAGTCAAAGATTAGAAGTTAGTTGACTATTATTATGAAAAATCTCGATCGCTGTACACTAGAACTAATGACTTTTAAATTTTAACTTTTGACTTAATTCTAAAATCTATGCCTACAACTGTACAAGTTAAAACAGAGTATGAAGCAATTATTGGTCTAGAAACCCATTGTCAACTTAGTACCCAAACCAAAATTTTCTCTGCTTCATCCACAGAATTTGGTGCCCCACCAAATAGCAATATTGACCCAATATGTATGGGAATGCCCGGGGTATTACCCGTACTTAATCAAAAAGTCCTAGAATATGCCGTAAAAGCAGGACTTGCCTTAAATTGTCAAATAGCACCCTATAGTAAATTTGACCGTAAACAATATTTCTATCCTGACTTGCCAAAAAATTATCAGATTTCTCAGTATGACCTGCCCATCGCCGAAAATGGTTGGCTAGAAATAGAAATAGTAGATGAAGATGGCACTGCAACCCGTAAAAAAATCGGCATTACCAGACTACACATGGAAGAAGATGCAGGTAAGTTAGTCCATGGAGGTAGCGATCGCCTATCTGGGTCAACCTATTCAATGGTGGACTATAATCGTGCAGGTGTACCATTAGTAGAAATTGTATCAGAACCGGATATACGTTCTGGACTAGAAGCTGCAGAATATGCCCAAGAGCTACAGCGAATTGTCCGCTACCTTGGTGTGAGTGATGGTAATATGCAGGAAGGTTCTCTACGATGTGATGTGAATGTTTCTGTAAGACCTGTAGGCCAAAAAGAATTTGGTACAAAGGTAGAAATCAAAAACATGAACTCCTTTAGTGCTATACAACGGGCGATCGAATACGAAATTCAACGGCAAACTGAAGCGATCGAAACAGGAGAAAAAATTGTTCAAGAAACTAGACTCTGGGAAGAGGGTTCCCAACGTACTATTAGTATGAGGGTGAAGGAGGGTTCTAGTGATTATCGTTATTTCCCCGAACCCGATCTCCCACCTATTGAAGTCTCGACTCAGCAGTTAGATGCTTGGAAAGTAGAATTACCAGAATTACCCGCACAAAAACGTCACCGCTATGAAAGTCAGTTAGGTTTATCTGCTTATGATACTCGCGTGCTTACTGATGACTGTAAAGTAGCAGAATATTTTGAAGCAACAGTTGCAGCAGGTGGAAATGCAAAACAAGCAGCTAACTGGGTAATGGGGGATATTACTGCTTATTTGAAAAATGAAAAAATTAGCATCACTGATATTGGCCTTAAACCAGAAAATTTGGCCGAGCTAACTACAATTATTGAAGATGGTACTATCAGTGGTAAGATTGCTAAGGATATTCTGCCAGAGTTATTATTAAAAGGTGGGTCTCCTAAACAATTAGTAGAGAAAAAAGGTTTGATCCAAATTTCAGATACTAAGGCGATAGAAGCAATTATTGATGAAGTTTTAGCAGCACATCCAGAAGAGTTAGAAAAATATCGTGGTGGTAAAACTAAACTGAAAGGTTTCTTTGTTGGACAAGTGATGAAGAAGACTCAAGGGCGTGCCGATCCAAAGATGACAAATCAATTAATTACTAAGAAGTTAGAAGGGTAGATATTAATTAATAATTAATAATTAATAATTAATAATTAGGGTTTGCTGATTAAATACCTTAGCGACAGCTTTGTGTCAGCAAAAGCATTTACTGGTATTGGTTGTAGGATTTTTTTTGTCTCAAAAAGTAGCAGCTTTTCGGTGGAAAAAGCTCATGCATGCTAGTATTTTGTCAGGTAACGGCGGAAAAATTGGGAGACAATTATTCCAGCTACATATTCTGTAATCCACCATTTCTCTTGACTATTGACTACTGACTACTGACTACTACAAAGAGCAAAAATACTTTTTCAGCAAACCCTAATTAATACTTTCTTCTAAAGCCTTTTTAGCTAGTCGGGTTATATAAATAGTTACAAAAACTGTAGCAATTAGACCAACTATATTAATTATCCATTTAGTTACTTCTACAGTAGAATTTGTGGGTTGTTGAGACGCACCAATTAAAGTAATATCTCCTACTATAGAACCAATATAAACATACATTACTGTTCCTGGAATCATTCCTAGAGAACCCAAAATATAATTTTTTAAAGAAACCTGCATGACACCAAAAGCATAATTCAAAAGATTAAAAGGAAACAAAGGGCAGAGTCTAGTTAAAAATACGATTTTAAATCCTGCTTTAACAACAGCTCGATCGATCGCTTTAAATTTTGGATATTTATTTAATTGTTTGCAAACCCAATCACGAGATATATATCTTCCGATGATAAAAGCTATTGTAGCGCCTAAAGTTGAAGCAAAAAAAACATAAATTGTACCCCAGATAGCCCCAAAGATTACTCCTCCTCCTATAGTTAATACCAAACCAGGAATTAATAGTAAAGTAGCTAAATTATAAATAATTATGAAAGCGATAGGACTCCAAATACCTAGACTTTCTATCCAAATTAATTTATCTTTTAAAAGTTCTGGTATGTTAAAATATTTGGCTGCAATAATTAAGCTTATAACTACAATAAACAATAAAAAAAACTTGCAAATTTTTTTTAATTTTCTCTGGGCATGAGTATTTTTCAAGAATTTAGAATTTAGAATGCGCGGATTTAGAATTACCTCTCCTTGAAAGGAAGAGGATTGGGTTAAAAGGAATTTTTTTCTTCTCTTGGTCGATTGGATATGGTTAGGAAACCTATCCATCCCACCCAACGGGTGCGCTGCGCTTTTCGCGCCAGGGTTGCAAAGCAAACGACCGCTTTTTTCTCCATTCATGGAGAGGTTTTATACCTTAATTTTTCGGTAAATATATCCATTTTTATATAATATCATGTCCAGTTTAACAGTTATAAACGAAGGCAGAAGGAAGAAGAGAAAGAAAGGTTTAAAGGGAGAAGGTTTTTGGTCGCGTAAGCGGAACGGAGTTCTATAGTGCTCTTATCCGGACATGATATAAATTATAGATATCATCCTCAAATTATTTTTATCTTAGTTAACTATGAATTTTTACTGAGAATAATTGCTGGAGAAATAAATAATTAAAATTATGCCTATCCATAGGTTAATTTCATGAAAATATAATTACCGAAAAATTATGGTTTAAAGCCTCCCCTTTTAAGGGGATAATAAAGAAAAA
>NZ_CEZPJD010000547.1:0-5390 GCF_983059655.1 Okeania sp. | reverse complement strand
ATTCTAAATTCTTGAACATTGCCCTTCCGTCATTTTCCTATTGCTTGCTCGCTCCCGGTTTCGACTCATAATGAGTGTATATCGCTGCCAGCTTAGGTAGGAATTTCAACCTGTTTCATCGTAACACAAAAGTGCTGCCCCTAGAAGAGGGTGGCTTGTTATCCAAAGAGTTTGGTCAATGTCAATATAATTTGGATTTTATCTTCAATTCTCAGGATGAAAAATATTAATTTTTTTGGCAATCAAAAATATTATTTTAGAGTAAACTTTCAATCAGGAATTAAATTTCAAGGTTAATCACTCATAGCGAAGTAGCTTTCCATAGAAATTCTTGGAAAAATCCACATTACGAGTACGATGATAAATAAGCAATACATCGATTAAAGAATCAACAAACTCATAAGTGGCCATTGTTGTATCATAACTAAGTTCCTGATTACCATCAAACTGCATTCGGCAACGAGTTATGTCCGCAGGTAGTATAGAAACATTCCAGGTGATAACAAAAGGGATATTTTCTCCTCCTTCTATATCTCTTGCTCCTTCAAGACTTTTTTGTTTGTAAAGACTAATAGCATGAGCTAGGTATTTACGTCTGTTATCTGGGTAATAGGGAGTGTAAACCGCTACTTCCCCTTTTTCCGCTGGCTTTAATTGATTAATTGACATTCCCTACTCTCCTGAATCAATAGTATCCATGTCCCTGGAAATTCCATTATAGAACCCTGATGGGGGCTATTTAGGGCTTGCTGAAAAAATTGGTTGGTGGGAGTAGGACACGGGGACGCGGAGACACGGGGACGCGGAGATGCAGAGATGGGTCGATTTGTGGGAGAACAGGCAACGGCTTCGGCCATTTTATGTGAAGGAATTTTCTTGAATTTCATCAGTGTTTTGAGGCAAAACTAGGCAATAACATAGGAGATAAACTAAATATAAAAAGCTTTATTACTGTAAGCTATCCTGACTTTTAGCTTTATTCAGCAAACCCTATTTAAGAATATAGAGAAGTATAGGGGAAGTGTTTTGCACTATTAAATTTATTTCATATTAACAGTCTTCCCCTCCACTGTCGGGGTTAGGGGTGGGTTGTCTCCTGACTCCTTCTTCAGTTGCTACATTTTGTCGTGCGGAATGTGGGATATTAATATTTTCTGACGACAAAGAATTAGCCCTGCTGCCAGTAGGGGAATGTGGAGAGTACAGGTCTGATTTGAAGTTAACGTTTCAGCTACCTTTAGCACTACGCAAATAGGTTAGGGCAATTATAAACACTCAAAAGAGCATTATAAAACTTTTGACTTTTAATTTTTGACTTTTGGCTTGTGTATAGCACTATACCCTCTAATTTTTTTGCTTCACAAGACCATATTTATAGTTTTTCAGACGGAATTAGGTTAGTCTCTTAAAAAATAAGAAAATTATTAAAGATCGGATCTTTTAAGATTAATTTAATTATGCCCAATAGTTCTTGGCCCAAAAACGATTATTATAGAGAAACTCAAATTCATCAAAACGATAAATTCTGTAACAAACAGCAAAATAATCAGGCAACTGAAACTCAAAAATGCTTAGACCAGACTCAAATCAAACAACAACAGGAAATGTTAAGTAGTCATCAGAATATTTACGATGGTCGTAGACGTAAAGCAGCACTTATGTCATTTCTTATTTGGACTACTACTATCCTTCTGCACTTACTTTCCTGGGGATATTGGATAATTTTAGGTCTGACAGGTTTACTGTCAGTTCAACTTTTGAGAATACTATTCGCAAAACCAAAACTACCTCCAAAACCTCTATCAGAAGAAAATTCAACAGACTGGCCTTATATCTCTCTGTTAGTAGCAGCTAAAAATGAAGAAGCTGTAATTAGTAAGCTGGTAAAAAATATCTGTACTTTAGATTATCCAACCAATAATTATGAACTTTGGGTAATAGATGACAATAGTACAGATAAAACTCCTGTATTGTTAGAACAGTTGGCCAAAGAATATCAGCAGCTCAATGTTATTCGCAGAAGTCCAGATGCCAGTGGAGGTAAATCAGGCGCTCTTAATACTGCTATACCTTTGATTAGGGGAGAAATTTTAGGAGTGTTTGATGCAGATGCAGAGGTAACACCGGATCTACTCCGAAAGGTAGTACCACTTTTTGCTAGAGAAGAGGTAGGAGCAGTACAAGTTAGAAAAGCGATCGCCAATGCTGGTCTAAATTTTTGGACAAAAGGCCAATCACGAGAAATGGCTCTAGATAGCTTTTTTCAAGAACAACGAATTGCAATTGGTGGTATTGGAGAACTCAGGGGAAATGGCCAATTCGTCCGTTTGAATGCTCTCAAGGAGTGTGGGGGGTGGAATGAACAGACTATTACTGATGATTTAGATTTAACAATTCGCCTACACTTAAATCAATGGGATATAGATTTTCTCAGCTTTCCAGCAGTAATGGAGGAAGGAGTAACTAACCTAACAGCTTTGTGGCATCAACGTTCTCGATGGGCAGAGGGTGGATATCAGCGTTATCTAGATTACTGGCAATTGATTTTGCGTAACCGAATGAGATTTGGTAAGACTTGGGATTTATGGCAATTTTTGGTGACACAATATCTAATATCGGTTGCTGCTGTACCCGATTTACTTATGGCAATAATCTTACGTCGCTTACCTATCACCAGTCCTTTGACTGTGTTTACTGTAACAGTTTCTGTATTGGGAATGTTTATAGGTTTACGTCGAACTAGGAAACAAGAAAAGAGTATAGTTAAAGTTAAAGAAGATAAGTTAGACTGTGTTTCTCAGAAAGAACATCCGTTGTCTATACTACTTACTTTTTTAGAAAGTGTGCTAGGAACTTTTTATATGTTGCATTGGTTTATTGTGATGGGAGCTACTATTACCCGGATGTCTATATTACCTAAGCGACTAAAATGGGTTAAAACAATTCATCAAGGGAATTGGGAAAGTTAAAAAGGTTATTATCCAATTACTTATAGCAATCTTAATTTGAGTTGTCAGATGTAGCGCTCTGCACAAGGCAAAAGTCGGGCATCGAGTTAGTAATTCTGAGGTTTCCTACGGGGCGTATAAAGTACGGAAGTAATTCCGCACACAGCCCCTCCAGAATTTAAGACGCACATCTGACAGTCAAAAGTTAAAAGTAATCCCTGACGCTCGTTTGAGCCTTTATAAATGTCCTAACCTTTGTTTCGACTGCTATATTGTAAATTTTAGGAAATAGAGAATAGGGAACACAGGAGCTGGAAATGAAAAACACTAAAGCAATAAAACGATCGCAAATGATTTAGGATTGCTATAGTTTGATGGTAATTCTATCGACTCTTACTAGCTATCAATAATTTTTTGAACAGATTAAGTATCGGAGATAAAATATATAGCAATCCTATTTCTTAACTATGAAACCTAAATTTGATGTTATTTAATTGAAATCTCGATACTCAAAGTTATAGGTATAACAATTTTTCAGATTTAGAATTGCTAAAATCATTATAGATTAATCAATTGATAGATTTACATAAAAAAATCTACATTATTTCCAATAGTAATATCTATAAAATGAATTATAAAAATCTCGCGCTCGACAAACAGGAATAAATGCAGCATTCTCTGTTTGGAGAAGAAAATTATGCTCCTTAAATATGATTAATCAATAATTGTAGAAAAATTAGATTTTATTTGAACTATTAAGTGTATTTACAAACATAATAACTGCAAAACCTATTAAATAAATATCGGAAAATTTAAAAAAATTATATTATCAACTTAAGAAAATTAAACGTTAAAATTAGTATGGATTTATTAGAATATCAGGCTAAAGCTTTATTTAGTTGGGTAGGAATTCCTGTTTTACCATCTCAAAGAATAGATTATCCTAAAGATTTAAAAAAATTAAAAATACCTTATCCAGTAGTTCTTAAATCTCAAGTTCATGCTGGAGAAAGAAGTAGCTTAGGTGGAATTAAATTTGTTGAAAATACAATTGATGCTGTAGCAGCAGCTCAGGCAATTTTTAATTTGCCGATCAAAGATGAGTATCCAGAAGTTTTATTGGCGGAAGCAAAATATAATGCTAATCAAGAATTATACCTAGCAGTTGTTTTAGATCCAATAGTACGCCGTCCTGTACTTCTCGGTTCAGCACAAGGAGGTATTGATACAGAGACAGCTATGACCAGGATGCAACAGGTAGTTGTTAATCAACAATTTTCCCCTTTTTATGCACGTCGTCTGATGGTAAAAATTGGACTGGAAGGAAAACTAATAGAATTAGTTAGTCATATAGTGGAAAAAATGTATCAATTATTTATAGAAAAGGATTTAGATTTGGTAGAAATTAATCCTCTAGGTGTGAGTCCGACGGGAGAAGTAATGGCTTTAGATGGTAAAGTAAGTGTTAACGATCGTGCTTTAGGTCGTCATTTGGAATTAGTAAATTTAGTAGGTAAAAATATTACGAATAATGATGAAATTCAAGAAAAACAAGTAAGTACAATAGACAAAAATTCTTTATTAATTACAAATAATACCAATGCAGCAGCTAATGAAAAAATTATTCCAGATTATCAACTCAAGTTTACAGAATTACAAGGAAATATCGGAATTTTATGCAATGGTGAAGGTTTAACAATGGCTACTGTTGATTTGGTAATGGAAGCTAATGGAAAACCAGCAAATTTTCTGAATATTAAGTTGGGTGATTATTTGGAGGTCAAAGATAGTTTACGAATAAAAATATTTGCTGCTTTAGATCTAGTTAGTCAAAAGGAAAATGTCAAGGTAGTATTGATTAATTTTTTAGGTATAGTTCAGACAAGCGGTGAGTTGATTACTATAATTTATGAGTATTTGAATAATTTAAAAACTATGAACAAGGATAATATTACGTTTATACTACGTTTATTAGGAGGTGAAGTGAATATAGCGAAAGAACGTTTATCAGGTTTACCAGTAGAGGTAATCGAAAATTTAGAAGATGCAGTTACTAAAGCTGTTTCTTTAAGCTAAGTAGTGTTCAACAATTAATTATTACCGAATAATTAACTAATTAATAATTAAATAATTTTGGTTTAAAGCCTCCCCTTTTAAGGGGAAAAAAGCGGTCGTTTGCTTTGCAACGCTGGCGCGAAAAGCGCAGCGCACCCGTTGGGTGGGATGGCGTTTTGCTCCGCAACATATAAAGCGGGGCGGCTCTGATAAGAGCGGGTCTCCTCGCCATATCCAATCGACCAAGAGAAGAAACAATATTTCCTTATATTCAATTCCGTAGCGGTTAAAACCCGAGGTAATTATCAATTATCCATTAATGAACTCTCCTGTAAAGCGGATAGGATTGAACTTAAGGAAAATATTTTCTTCATAAATGAAGAGGTA
>NZ_CEZPJD010000546.1:0-5393 GCF_983059655.1 Okeania sp. | reverse complement strand
ACTGATAACTGATAACTGATAACTGATAACTGAAATGACTTGGTTATACTGGCTGTACAATTGGAATTTCCACGATAAACTCTGCACCCTCACCAGGGGAAGAAATACAACTCAACTTTCCCTTATGTTTTTCCACAATAATTTGATAACTAATAGACAAACCTAAACCTGTACCTTTTCCTGCTGGTTTAGTAGTAAAAAATCGTTCAAATAAACGCTGCTGAACTTCCTCATCCATACCTAAACCATTATCTATAATTTTAACTGTAACTTTGTCGAATGTAGCTTCTGTTTTAATGGTAATAGTAGGAGTTTTATCTAAGCAATTAGAATTATCAAAAGCCTCTTCTAAAGAATCAATAGCATTACCAATTAAATTCATAAATACCTGATTTATCATACCCACATAACATTCTACTAAAGGCAATTCTCCATACTCTTTATGAATTTTAATTCTAGGTTTTTTTCCACGGCCTTTCAAACGATTTTGGAGAATTACTAAAGTACCATTAATACCATCATGAAAACTCATCAAAGTTTTCTTCACATCATCTTTACGAGAGAAATTACGCAGAGAACTCACAATATCACGAATTCTTTCTGCTCCTATTTGCATTGCTGATATTACTTTGGGTAAATCTTCCCTCATAAAATCTAGATCTATCTCTTCAAATTCTTCTTTAATGTGGTCTGGTGGATCTGTACAATATTCTTGATAAAGATTTAGTAAATTCATCATATCTTGAACATAATGATTCAAATGCACTATATTTCCATAAACAGAAGTTATAGGATTCTTAATTTCATGAGCAATTCCTGCTATTAATTGGCCCAAGCTAGACATCTTTTCAGCATTAGTTAAAGTTGTCTCTGCTTCATTCAGTTCTTGCAAAGTATTTTCTAATTTTTGCTTTTGTTGTCTTAACTCATGTTGAGATTGCTTTAGTGCTGCTTCTGCATTTTTACTCTCAGTAATATCTGCAAGAAAACCTTCTAAAGCGATTAATTTTCCTGACTCTGAAAACACTCCTATTCCCTGCTCCCAAATCCATTTAATTGCTCCAATTTTAGTAGTAATTCGATAAACTACTTGATAATGTCTATTTTCCTGTATGGCGAACCGTATAGCATTTCGTAAACGTTGTCGATCTTCTCTATGAATTAATTGTAATAAAGATACTTTCTGTGAACCCAAAAATTCTTTTGCTTTATAGCCAGTTAATGAATAGCAGCCGTCACTGACAAATTCTACACTTCTATGTGGATCGTTGCGAAAACGATAAGCCATACCTGGTAAATTACTCACTAAAGTAGCTAATTTTCTTTGACTTTCATATAAAGCTTCTTCTGCATATTTGCGTTCAGTGATATCTGTAATAACTGCTAATACACAAAGTTCATGACCAATATCAATAATCTCTGCAGACAACAACCATACCCTAATTTCACCAGATTTAACTCTGAACTGGTATTCCTGATTTTTCACAATTCCTTGCTGTTGTAAATTCTGCATAAATTCGGTTCTTACTTCTGGATTTACCCATATCTTCAACTCTTCTGCGGTAAAGCCGATTATTTCTTCACGGCAATAACTCATTATCTCCAAAAAGCCATCATTTACTTCGATAAACCGCCCATCTTTAAAAGTAGTAATACTGATTGGGTTGGGGCTACAACTAAATGCTTTTGAGAATTTTTCCTCCGATAACCGTAACTTTGCTTCTACTTGTTGACGTTCAGATATCTCTTTCTGTAATCGCTCAACTGCATCCTGAAGTTCAACTGTTCGTTTTTCTACGTTCTTTTCTAACTCCTCATTTGCCTGCTTTAGTGTCTTTTCTTTTAACACCCTATTACTAATATCTAAAATTACTGCTTGCCAACCACTTCTACCATCAAACTTCATAGAACTTAAGAAAACTTCTGCCGGAAATTCAGAACCATCTAAACGTTTATATCGCCAATTAAAACGACTTATCCCTCTGTGTGATGCTACTTCTAAATAACCTTTAAATATCATACTTGAGTCTTCTTTTTCAGACTGTGTTTGTGGGCTAAATTCCCAAGGTTGTTTTCCACACAACTCTGATTTATTAGTACAGCCAAATAGTTTTAAAGCAGCAAAGTTACAATCAATAAAACCTAGCTCATTGATAAATAAAACTGCATCTTGAGTGGATTCATATAAATCACGAAACTTTTTTTCTGAAGCTTGTATAGTAGCAATTAACCCTGTTTGGATAGCTATAGCTTGCTTACTCTCAGTAATATCTCTTGTTACTTGAGAAAAACCACGCAATTGTTGGTTATTATCATACAAAGCTGTCGTAATTACATTAGCCCAGAATTGCCCTTTATTTTGCTTCAAACAAATTTTTTCTATAACAAATTTACCTTGTTCTCTAGCAAATTTCAACTCTTGTTCTGGCAGGTTATTTTTCTGGTCTTTTTGAGTATAAAAAATAGATAAATGTCTACCAATAATTTGCTCTGATTGATATTGATAAATACGTTCTGCTCCAGGATTCCAGCTTACTACATATCCGTCTGAATCCAACATAAATAAGGCATAATCTTGAATACTTTCTATCAATAATCTTTGTCTTTCTTCGCTTTCTTGCAAAGCAGTTTCTGTTTGTTTGCGTTTGGTAATATCTTCAACAAATCCTTCATAATATAAAAAATTTCCCTCCCGATCGCGAACTATCCAGGCATTTTCAGAAATCCAAATTATTGTGCCGTCTTTACGATAAATCTGGGATTCAAATTCGGAAACTTCTCCTTTTGCTCGTAAAACCTCAGCAAATTCGTCACGTCGCTGAGAATCTACATAAAGTTGATTTTTAATATCTGCCAAGGCAGCAATCATTTCTGTAGAAGAGTCATAACCATAGATGCGAGCTAGTGTAGCATTAGCGCTGATGTAGCATCCTTCAAGTGTTGTTTGGTAAATTCCTACAACTTTATTCTCAAATATACTGCGATATTTATCTTCCATTTGCTGTAATATCTCTTGGCTTTTCTGACAATTAATCATTCAATTTTCCCGCTCCAGATTTATCCCTGTATGTAACTATTTTTACCTACTGAAGAAGTTTCTTATTAAATCAGTGCACCTTTTTAGTTACTATATATATTGACATATTTCTAACTTTTTGGCTTTAAAGATGTGACCATTATCTTAAAAATCAAATTACTCCAGAAAAAGTTAGAAATCAATAAAATTGACTTTTGGCTTTTTTTTGTAGACTGATGTTTAATTATAAAATATTCTTTTGATATATATACAGGATAAACATAAAATAATCAGATAGTGGAAATAATGTATATTTACTTCTAAGTATGACCGGTTCTATCGCTCAAAATCAACAAGATACACCAATGATTAATTCTTCTGCTAATGAATGGCCGAGTTTATTACAGCAGTTACTTGATGGCCAATCTTTATCTGCATCTCAAGCATCGAATTTAATGCAAGGATGGCTCCAAGAAGAAATTCCACCTGTTCTATCAGGAGCAATTCTAGCTGCCCTGCAAGCTAAAGGTGTATCTGCTGAAGAATTAGCAGGAATGGCAAAAGTATTACAGTCTTTATCTTTGACAAAAGAAGATGGCGATCGCTCCGTTCCTATCACAGACTCTAAATACCCAGTCATTGATACTTGCGGTACTGGTGGAGATGGAGCTTCAACATTCAATATTTCTACTGCTGTTGCCTTTGTCGTAGCTGCAGCCGGAGTGCCAGTAGCTAAACATGGAAACCGTTCTGCTTCTGGTAAAGTTGGCTCTGCTGATGTCTTGGAAGCATTGGGAATACGTTTGAGCGCTCCCACGGAAAAAGTAATATCTGCAGTATCTGAGGTAGGAGTAACTTTCTTATTTGCACCAGGTTGGCATCCAGCAATGAAATCTGTAGTTCCTCTACGTCGCACTTTAAAAGTACGAACTGTGTTTAATCTTTTGGGTCCTTTAGTTAATCCTTTGCGCCCTCAAGGTCAAGTCATAGGAGTGTTCAATTCTCATCTAGTAGAAATTATAGCTCAAGCTTTAGGAATATTGGGAGTAAAATCGGCGATCGCTCTCCACGGCAGAGAAAAACTAGATGAAGCTGGTTTGGGTGATATTACTGATATGGCTATTTTATCTAATGGTGAGGTAAGAATGACAACCATTAACCCCCAAGATTTAGGATTAAATTTTGCTCCTATAAGTGCCTTAGAGGGCGGGGAGGTAGAAAAGAATGCTGAAATCTTACAGAATGTTCTCCAAGGTAAGGGGACTTCTGCACAGACAGATGTAGTTGCTCTAAATACTTCTCTTGCCCTACAAGTAGCAGGTGTTGTACCACTAGAAGCTCATGCGGAAGGTATTGCCAAAGCTAAAGATATTCTCCAGAGTGGGGCAGCTTGGTTGAAGTTAGAGCAGTTAGTTAAATTCTTAAATCATTAGACATCTCCAGAAAAGAGGGAATAGGGAATAGGGGGAAATAATTGATAATTTCTGTACAATAGTCCTGTGAAATTAAGCGATCGAAAAAACTTTCTCCTTCTTATACCTTAAAACTCCCTCTTCTTCCCTCCTGATATAGAATCAGGTTATGTAATATATGTTGATAATTCTACAATTACTTCAATCTCCCCCACTCCCCTACTCTAATCCAACCAGGCATAAAATTAACTATTAGAACGTGCCCGCAACTCCACTACATTTTCCTTAATTGTCATATCATAACTACCAAAAAAGTCTTGTCCCAGCAGTGGTATCTCTGCTTCAGGAGGTGCGATAACAACAGTAAATTGTTTTAATTCTAAACCTCCCGCAGAAATAGAACCAACTATTCCTGCTTGTACTTCTACTTCTCTACCATCAGCAACTATTACAGTTCCCCGAGCAGAAGGTATAACTTTCAAGGAGTCTGCCATTTCCTGAGTAATAAGAGTCTTAGTAGCACCAGTATCAAAAATCATTTCATAGCTTTGACCATCATTAAAAGTAACATTAACTATAGGGCTACCTTCTTCTCCATTTGTACGTTTAACAATTGGTATTTCATATAACCCTGCTGTTGCAGTTGAAGTTGATACTTCCTCTGGTAATTCTTCTGGAAACAAACCACAAACTGATATTGTTAAGTCTCTCCTATTTCCAAATTCATCAAGCAGAAAACATCCTGGATATTCTTGAGCGATCGCGCCTGCAGTATAACCAAGGCCAAATCCTGTTATAGAAAATAATGTTGTCAGTAATACTGATGGTATTTGCCCAAATATTGTTTTGACCTGCTGCTTTTTTTCAGTCTCTGATTTCATTTGCTTTACCTGATTTTTATTACAAGAAAAGTTAGGGAAATATCTACATATTAAGTAAGGTTCTTCCTTCTTCCTTCTTCCTTA
>NZ_CEZPJD010000545.1:0-5410 GCF_983059655.1 Okeania sp. | reverse complement strand
ACCGCTTTTTATCCCCTTAAAAGGGGAGGCGCATACCCACGATTTTTCGGTAAAAGTAAACTTTGAAGTTGAGAAAGAATAAAAGGTTACTAGCAAAGTCTCCTTTCTAAGCCTGAGAAGTAATTATTCATTACTCATTGCTGATAGCTGAATCCTTACCTCAGAGGAGTCTATTGTAGAGTCAAGAAAACAACAACAGAGAAGTTGAATCATATAGTCGTTAAATCTTGTGTATTCAAATTTTACCTTCCACGTAGTATTATATCTACTAGCACGTCTTACTTAAAATCAATATTCTAGTTGATATTCTTCTGGATAATCTTGAATCAATATTTCTGGATATTCCCTAACAATTTTTTGATTATTTTCAACATAAAAGCCATCAGTTATTCTATTAATATATTCTTTTTCAGAAACAAGTGATTTTTGAGTATCATTGACTATTAATCTGTAAAGTAATCCTAATCCATTGACAATATACTTATTTTTTGTCTTAAGAATTAATTTAATCTTATTAATCGCTATTGTTCTGTGAAGTTTATTAACATCAAATTTTTCATTGACTCTATCAGATAATAAGCTAGTGTCAAAATTTTCGACTTTATCTTCTAGGATATTTTCTAACTGCGAAATGATATTTTGGGCATTTGAGCGAAACTGTTCGTATAGAAAAATATGAACTTTGGGAAAGTTATCTTTATAAAGTTTAATTAATTCGTAATAACATAAATCAATTAAATTGATATTATGTGATAGATAATTGTAATATCTAGTATTTTTATTCCATCTATATTGATTCATAGATAAATCATCTTTATAATCATCGTAAGTATATTCTTTTTTAGAAGACCAAATATATTCTTTGATATTTCCTGCATAACCCATTTTTACTGCTTGATTATAGCTAGACATAAGCAGAGATTTCTGACCTCTAAGAAAAATAATAATTTCTGCTTGAGGAAATACTTGTTTGAGTCGTCTAACAATTAGAGTTCTATTAATGGTAAACTGAGTCCCACAAAATATCTCATCAGAAATAAGTATTTTAGATGCTGCTATTTTCCCTATTTCTTCTTTTATTTCTTCTGGATCATAATAACAATCATCTGCATACTGTAACTGATTAAATGTCTTACTTTGTTGAGTATAGGGTCTACTAATCAAGGTTGTATTATTGAGTCTGGGAAAAATTTTCTCCTGTAAAAAAGTTGTTGCTGTCTTAGGTAAACCTACATGAATAAAAATGTGTTTCATTTTAGATTCTCGTTGAAAAGATAAGTTAATTGAACTGTAAGCGTTTCCTCCGGAATGCTGCGCAAACAGCCGTCAGCTATCAGCTATTAATCTTGGAAAAGGTAAAAGTAACCTTTGAAGTTGAGAAATAATAAAAAGTTACTAGCAAAGAATTCTTTCTAAGCCTGAGAAGTAATTATTCATTACTCATTGCTAATAGCTGAATGCTTAAATTGAACTTTAACAATATGCAATACTGATACTCTATTTGTGGAGCTTTTGTCAAGCCAGATTTTCAGTTAGGGAGTGATACCATTTCTCGAAAATTTTGTTACATCTCCTTGGGAGTAGGGTTAAAAGGCATAATATATTTTGGATTAATGCCGATAATCCTCTACATTCATTACTGAATCATTATTATTACTTAATAAATGGAGTCACATCTTAAGTATACCATTATTTTTGGGAATTGGGATGAGTAAAACTTATCCAATATAAAAAAAAGAATGCTACAAAAAGGTGCATCTTGATCGGAGATACTTAAAAAGAGCCGCTCCAATTAATTTTAGATAGTTATATCTATTATTTTTACCTTTTTTTCCTCAATATTTCTTTCTTCTTCCTTCTTTCCTCTTATTTACTTCTACCATTTGTAAAAAATATTTATCTGATTGGTATTAGGGCTTTTTCTGTTAAGTAGGTGGGCTAAAGTTAAATATTCAGAAAAATCAAAACTCATTCTAATATCATGTCTGTTTAAGGGACTTCCAAATAAAAAATTATCCCATTAGCTATGAAAGTAAGGGAGTAGGGAGTAGGGAGTAGGGAAGAAATTGAAAAAGTTAAAGGAGTAGAGATTAGCGAGTTAACGATCTAAGTACAAAAATTGGAATAATTTATTTTCTACTATTCCCTAAATACCCACAATAAAAACTTTAGGGAGTAGCGAGTAGGGAATAAATTTAAATATACTCTTGTGAAACACTTGTTCCCTGTTCCCTGCTGTATGTATTACTAAATACAAATTTTTAAAAATATTAAATTACTATCAGTTAAGGATAGAAATATAGGATAACCTTATAATGCTATTGACCATTATCTAAATATTGCTGTCTAGGGTTACGGCTAAAACGGCTATAAAGATATACTAGATTTTTGTCCAATACATATCAATCAATCACATCGAATGTCCCATATCTACTTTGATTCTGAAAATAATTCCAAATCTTTTGAGTTACCAGGTGCTAAACCCCATTATAATCCGGATCGTCCAGGCCAAGTAGAACATATTTTCCTCGATCTAGAACTCGACATTCCTAATCACAGTTTTCATGGCAATTGTATAATTAGCTTAAGCCCTGTACGGAGTGGGATTGATAAATTAACTCTTGATGCAGTTGACTTAGAAATTCAATCTATTAAAGTTAACGACACTGAACAAACTTTTGATTACGACGGCAAAGAATTACAGATTTATCTGCAACCAGTTACTGAAGCAGGTAAACGAATAAAAGTAGCGATCGCCTATGCTGCCAAAAACCCTCAACGAGGCATCTATTTCATCACTCCCGACAAACATTATCCAAATAAACCAACCCAAGTTTGGACTCAAGGTGAAGACGAAGACTCTCGTTACTGGTTTCCCTGCTTCGACTATCCCGGACAACTATCGACATCAGAAATTCGTGTCAAAGTACCCCATAAATTTATGGCTATCTCCAATGGTGAACTTATAAGTACTGAAGAAAGTGAAGATAGCAAAACTTATCATTGGATGCAAAAACAAGTTCATCCTACATATTTAATGACCTTAGCAGTGGGTAAATTTGTCGAGATTCAAGATGAATGGAATGGTATTCCTGTTACTTATTATGTAGAAAAAAAACGCCAAGATGATGCTCGACGGACTATGGGCAAAACTCCCCAAATGATTGAATTTTTTAGTCAAGAATTTGGATATAAATATCCTTATCCTAAATATGCTCAAGTTTGCGTTAATGAATTTATTTTTGGAGGGATGGAAAATACTTCTACAACTTTACTCACAGATAAATGTTTACTGGATGAAAGAGCAGCTTTAGATAACCGTAATTCTGAAAGTTTAGTTGCTCACGAACTTGCACATCAATGGTTTGGTGATTTAATCGTAATTAAACATTGGTCTCATGCCTGGATTAAAGAAGGAATGGCTTCCTATTCAGAAGTATTATGGACAGACCATGAGTACGGTAAAGATGATGCTGCTTATTATTTATTGAAAGAAGCTAGAAGTTATATTGCTGAGGATAAATCTCGCTATCGTCGTCCAATTGTTACTAATATTTATCGGGAAGCAATAGAACTTTATGACCGTCATCTTTATGAAAAAGGTGCTTGTGTTTATCACATGATTAAAACCGAATTAGGAGATGAATTATTTACAAAAGCTATTCATACTTTTGTGAAAAATAATGCTCATAAAACGGTGGAAACTATCGATTTATTAAGAGCAATTGAACAGGCAACAGGACGGAATTTACTATTCTTATTTGACCAATATGTTTTCCGGGGAGGTCATCCTGATTATCAGGTTAATTATGCCTGGGATGGTGATAGTAAATTAGCGAAAGTAACAGTAAAACAAACTTTAGTCAAAAACAATAAAAATGGGGACTCAAGTAAAGAATTATTTGACCTAAAAATTCCTATTGCTTTCGGTTATCTCAAAGAAGAAAAACCAGAATTGACAACTTTCACTGTACGAGTACACGAGCAGGAACAAACTTTTTATTTTCCCCTTCCAGAAAAACCAAAATTTATCAGCTTTGATGTTGGTAATAATTATCTCAAAACAGTGAAATTGGCATATCCACTGGCAGAGCTAAAAGCACAATTACAATTTGATCCAGACCCCATCTCTCGTATCTATGCTGCCGAGGCGTTAGCGAAAAAGGGTGGGTTAGAAGTTGTGAAAGTATTATCAAAAGCGCTGATAGAAGAATCTTTTTGGGGTGTGCGCGTTGAAGTGGTGAAGCAACTGGCAAAAATTCAACTAGACCAGGTTTTTGATAGTTTGGTTACAGGTTTAAAAGACGAAGATGCTCGCGTGCGTCGTGCTGTGGTGGAAGCACTAACACAGATCAAAACCAATAAAAGTTATCAACAACTAAAATCTATAGTGAAAAATGGCGATGCTAGCTATTATGTAGAAGCTGCTGCCGTGTCGGGAATTGGGGATATTGCTGCTGCCAATGCTAACTCCGATCGGAAGCCAAGAGAGGAAAAGGTAATTAAATTGTTGAAGTGGGTATTGGCAGAAAAAAAGGGTTGGAATGAGGTAGTGCGTTCTGGTGCGATCTCAGCGTTGAGTAAGATGAAGACTTCTGAAACTGCTCTGAATCAGATTCTGAAATACACTGTTCCTGGCGTGGCGCAGTCGTTACGTTTGAGTGCTATTCGTTCTCTAGGCACAATTTCTACTGCTCAGTCTCCTGTTAATTTGGAGCGTATTTTGCAACGACTAACGGAATTATCACGGGAAACATTTTTCTTAACTCAGATGTCTGTAGTAGCTGCATTGTGGCAAATGGAAACTACTAAAGCAATTGCAATTTTACAGAATATAGTCGATCAAACTGCTGATGGCAGAGTACGTCGTCGAGCTGAAGAAGGGGTACAGAAGGTGCAGAAAAATATTGGTTCTGATAAAGCTCTTAAGCAGTTACGTCAAGAATTCGATAAAATGAAAAAAGAAAATCAGGAATTGAAAAGTCGCTTGGAAAGTTTGGAGGCTAAGGCTAAAGAGTAAAGTAGGCTGTCACTTCAGTTATCAGTCATCAGTACCTCTGTAATAAGGAGGTCTGAAGTTTTTTCCGACTACCTCCTCTATCACTCCCATTTCTCCTGACTCCTGACTCCTCCGTCGTTTATTCATAACTGTTCAACCGGACATGATACAGCAGATTCCATTTTAGTGAGGTACACCCGTCGCGGGCAAGATGCTTCCTCGCGAGCAAGATGCTCGGACTGGGAACATTTAATTGTTAACCTTTGTACTTCATATACCTGGAATCTGCTGTATTATTGAGCCAACTCTAATTATTAATTATTCGGTATGGCAATGAGCGCTGGTATATTTACAAATTGCAGGAGATGTTCAATAGCTAAAAGTCTTATATTATCCGCAATTTATTCCCCC
>NZ_CEZPJD010000544.1:0-5421 GCF_983059655.1 Okeania sp. | reverse complement strand
TATTCTATAGTGATTGATTGAGGACCTTCACTTTTGTCACCATTTACTTCTGTATTTGAGTTAGTAGTGGCAGTATAACCATTCTGCTTCTCAAGCCAACTTTTGACTGGATCGTCATTAAGATTTAGTCGGAACATACCAGAGAAAAAACCTCCAAAAAAGGCAACTGGTTGTTCAATTAGTTCTTTTACAACTGGAGTTAGTTCATCTAAAAACATACAGTCTTTCCTCTCGCTAAAGAATATCTTTTTAATCAAATTAAATTATTCACTCGTATTCTAACGTATCGAATATGAAACTATCGTAGCGATCGCCTCAATTAACTTAATTAGCTTTAAGTAGAAGTATCTACAAAGGTTGTGAACTTATACAGTAACTTAGATCGGAAATTAATCAATCTTCTACTTTATGCTACAGTTAACCATTTTGGGCTGCCTTGGCCTCCTGCGCAACCTGCTCAAACCGATCGTTGGCTAACTGTGCGATAACTAACTCCGCTTGTGGCCCTCCTAATTTATGCAAAGCTTGTACGAGTCTATAACGTATTTGCCAATCACTATGGGTAGCAAAAGGTGTTAAGAAAGGAACAGCTTCTGGGTTCCCTAATTCCCCTAAAGCACTAATAGCTATAGTTTGTATCAGTTCATTATCTGACTTGAGAGCATCTTCTAGTAAAGATAATGCTCTTGGATCTCCCATTCCTCCTATTACTGCAACTATGCTCATTTTAACTAGCCATTCTGGAGTATTCTGGTATACCTGTTGTAGGTCGTCAAAAGTTTCAGTAAGTTGTAATGCCCCTAAAGCATCTGCTGCCGCTGCTTGGACATCTGGCTCGGGATCGTTTAGCAAACAGTCTCGCAATATTTCTTGGGATCTTGCTAAATCTTGTGTTCCTAAGCTTGACATTTGGCTAACTGCAGCATATCTAACACGAGTATCTTGGTCTTTGATTGAAGTTTGAATTAATTCAAAAGCGTTAGCTAAATCTATTTGACGTAATTGATTAACTCCACGCAAGCGATCGCCTAGATCCTCTGATATTAGTAGTTGCTGAATTGAATCTGGGGTAACACTCATTGCCATAAATTTATATTTTTTTATTTTCCTGGATTATCTAAGCTATAAACTAGAGTAGATTTTTGATCCCCTGCTATAGATTGATTTTTAATCAAATCAAATTTACTCGTTTGCCATAGCTCTAATAATATCCCCACGAGTTATTATACCAATCACTTTGTCATTTTCATCTAGTACTGGTAACCGATGAATATCACGATCGTGCATGAGTTTAGCTGCTGCTGAAAGTGATTTTTCTGGTGTAGTAGTTAGAGGATCTTTAGTCATTACCTCTTCCACAGTTTCTCCCAAAGCTTTATGAATTTGTTTTTCATAACGAGAAGGATTTTCTAGAAAAATCACACTATCCAGCAACATAATGTAAGGTGGAGGTGTAACCCCGCTTTCTTGCCACATCAAATCTGTTTCTGATACGATCCCGACTAATTTTTCATCTTCATTCACTACAGGCAGACCACTAATACGTTGCTCTGCTAATATTTTAATTGCCTCTTTTAGAGGCATTTCTGGCTTAACAGAAATTGGATTATTACTCATCACATCTGCTACTGTTTTATTCATAATTTACCTCAGATTTTTTTTCTAGTTGGAGTAACTATGAGAGCGTAAAAAAGTAAAAATTTTCCTTTTTAGTTTTGGCTTCAATAGTAATCATAAAAGAAAGTACAACATACTATAATTGCATCTTTCTCAAATCAAAGCTTACAATGTAGCATAAAGCTATATTAAGAATTTTTGACTAATGTCAACACCTGAAGGCCAAAAATTAGAAGTTTCTGCTGGCGATCGCTGTGTACTTGTCTGCCAAAATACGTCTTGTCTACGGCAAAATTCTCAAGAAGTCCTCAAAACCTTCATAGCTGAGACAGAAAATGTAGTTGATGTTAATATTAGAGCCAGCGGTTGTCTAGGTCAATGTAACACTGGCCCCACAGTAAAAGTTACCCCTGATGAAGTTTGGTATTACCGAGTCCAACCTCATGATGTCCCAAAAATAGTTACACAACATCTTCAGGGCAATGAACCTGTAGATAATATGCTTAATCCCAGGATTCATCCTCGTTTCTAGGAGTAGGGAGTAGGGATTAGGGAGTAGTTAAGAGTTAGGAGAAATTGGAGTTATAGAGTAGGTAGTCGTTCATAATGGTTTCTTGATTGTCTGCCATAGTTACCCCAAAATGCCCTCTTTTTGGAACCCAGGGCGACCTAATACCAATTTGATAAATACTTGCTACAAATAGCTAGGGTATTTATTCTAATTTAGAATTTAGAATGCAGAATGGATATATTTAATACCATTTTTGATATTTTAAATTACCTTTTTCGTGAAATAGACTTTATCTGAAAGTCTTTTTATGGTGCTTATTATTCGTAACATTATTTTTTCAAGATGGTATAACCCCTTGTACTTTTTCCAGACATAAAAAGGCTCTTTCCTTGATCTGTCAATGCCTTTAGATTAGATAGATCGGTAAGCCCTATATTAAATTTATTTTGTACAGGTGCTTAATTCAACTAACCTATTTCACAATTGATATAGCAGTCAAAGCAAAGCTTAAGAGATTACTTCTGAATTCTAACTTCTAACTTCTGACTTCTGACTTCTGACTTCTGACTTCTGATAACACCCATTCCTTAATTAATTTGTTAACTTGCTCTGGTACTTCATCATGAGGGCAATGACCTGCCTCTAAAAAGTACTCTGTTAACTGAGGATAATACTTACGAAACTGGGCACTTTTACTTTGAGCATTTATCCAAGGATCTCCTTTTCCCCACAACATGAGTAAGGGACATTTTAACTGACCTAACAGCACATCAATTTTTTCGCCAGATGGAGTTTTGAATATAGAAGCAAAAACTTTAGCTGCACCAGGATCGCAAGAAGGCCGATATATATCTTCTATTAGTTGGTCTGTAATAGCACTTTGATCTAAATAAACCTTCTGTAGTGTTTTTCTGATAGTGCTACGTCGTCGCGTCCATTGAAATAACAAAAAACTAGGCCAATCTTGTAAAAGTAACCACTTTGTACTTTGAGAAATAACTTTTCTCCACAAAGGAGGTTTGGCAGTAGGCTGAGATTCACTAAAAGGTCCAGCACTGTTCAGTAATATTAAACCTGTTGTGGAGGTTGGATATTCAGCTGCTACACACAATGCTGCATAACCTCCCAGAGAATTTCCTGCTAATACTGCAGGTTTACCAATTACTTCTGTAATAAAATCATTTAGTTGTTCTCTCCATAGCTGACCACTATATTGACAGTTTGCTTTTGTCGAACGTCCAAATCCTAGTAAGTCGATCGCCCAAACCTGAAAAAACTGGCTCAAATATGCAATATTTTTGCGCCAATGGTCTGTTGATGCTCCGAAGCCATGTATTAATAATATGGGTGGAGTTGCGGGATCGGACTTACCTGCACATACATAGTAAATATACTGATCCCGCCATTGCCAATAACTGCCAGGAAGTGAAGCTGTTATGGAGGCTGATTTAGTTAACATATATAAAATTTTGTTAAATTACATCAAGTATTGTATCAAAATTAAGACGGGATCAAATTATTTATAAAATATAGCGCTGTGCGCAGGCAACAGGCAACAGCTCATCTGGCAACAGGGGGAATAAATTGCCGATAACATAAGACTTTTAGCTATTGGGCAAATCCTGCAATTTGTAAATATACCAGCGCTCACTGCTATATTTCCCGTCAACAATAGAAAAAATCTAGGCCAGAAAAAAGAAACCTGTATCTACTGTAGATAATAGATATTAAATACTTTTAAGTAGAAAATATATATAAAATTTGCACTAATTTTGCTGAAGTACTTTATTTTTCTTAAGAGTTTTGATACTATAAAAATATGAAAGCAGGGATGCTCATTAAAGAAAAGATTTTTAATCGCACGAGGAGATTGACAAAGGTTTACTAAGAAAAGCTAGGGAGTTTTTTCAGTGATTGCTATCTCATCACGTCCACGTCTAATAGGTCAAAACTGGGTAACAATTAGCTTTGCTTCTACCCTGTATTTGTTTCCAATTCTCGATCTTTTACTGGCAGATGTTCCTAAACATTGGCATCCAGAACTACGACTAGGATTACAGGAAGCTTTGGTAAATTCTGCAAAGCATGGAAATAATTTAGACCCCAGTAAGAAAGTTTTTGTCCGTTTTTCAATTGTACAAGACCAGTATTGGTGGGTGATTTCAGACCAAGGCTCAGGTTTTAAACCACCTTGTAAATCAAACCAAAATCATAGGCAAGCAGCTTCCCCAGAAAATTATTGTGATGATGAAAAAGAATGCGGTCGAGGCATATACATCATCTACCAAGTTTTTGATTATGTTGAATGGAATTCCAAGGGTACAGAGTTAACACTATGCAAAAGAGTAAGAAATAACTCCAGATTACCCTTGGTTATATGAAGAATTTAAGTTAACTTCAACCGATTAATCCTTCTTTATCTTTACTCCATGGCCTGGACATGGGGGAGCTGAGATAGATCGATCTAACCAGCTAGTAGCTTGTTTGAGACGTTCGATCGCTTCAGTAGGCTGTGCCTTGATTAAAAAAACTAGGGCAGCTACAGTTAGCTCTAAGGCACGGACTTGGCGATTAGACTTAAGTCGATGCCAGTCTCTTTCTGTTATAGCAAGTTTTTGGGCTAAAGCTTGAGCTAGTTCTAATGTACTATACTCTTGTAAATCTCTTTCGTTAGGGGTACTGATTTTGTTAGTTGCGGTTGCAGAAGCTGAGTTAGAGTTAAGCATATTTTCCTAGATTAATGTTTTCAGGTAGAACTTACTATACTTAAGTATGCCAGCATGAATCCTCCTCCAGAACATTCTGAGACAAAAATAAATGATTCAAATTCTGCGCCAATTGATGGGGAATCAGAAGTGTCAGAGACTGATTTTGCACAAGCACTAGCAGAGGTAGAGCGTTCATTTACTGCTGTGAAAGAACGTTATTCTCAGGTTCAGTATTATCAGAAGCGAAAAGCAGAATTAAAGCATCGCTTAGAAGAAGTACGACCGGAAGTACGTCGCCAAAAAACTAATGAATTGAGAAAAGAGTTAGAACAGATACAGACAGAATTAGAAACAATAGAATTAAACCTAGAGAGTAGTTTATTTAGTTGGAATAGCATAAAAGAACCATTTTGGCAAGCTGTGAGATTTGGCGGTTTAGGAATTGCGATCGGTTGGTTATTAAAATCTTGTGCTGGATGAAGTTGGGTTTTTTGGTATGAAAATTTTGGGGTAGTCGCGCTCGCCTAATGCTAGATAGGAACAAAAAATTCTTGGTACGGGAGCAAGATGCTCCCACTGCTTTGT
>NZ_CEZPJD010000543.1:0-5436 GCF_983059655.1 Okeania sp. | reverse complement strand
CGGGGACGTAGGCTTTTAATCATAAATTAAAAGTTGACTTTTCACAATTTTAGTCAGAGCAAAAGGGACGCTTATTGGCGCTCAAAATCGGCAAATTTTGGTAAATTTCACTGTTCCACATTAGTCAATCCTCTTCTTTATCAAAGAGAGGTAATTGTTAATTAGGGCTTGCTGATTAAATATAAAAGTATTGACATATAAAGACTTTAGTATTTTTGAGGTTGGAAAAAGTGCGCCTGTTTCAGTCTAAAACGCTCAAAAAGTTAGTCTTTTAGGCAAGAGTTGAGCAGAATAATATTGGGACAATTCTTATTCCTGCCTCCTCTAAATTCCCATTTATCCTGTCTCCTGTCTCCTGTCTCCTGTCTCCTACCCCTGCTAAAAGACTTTTTCAGCAAACCCTAATTATTAATTATTAATTATTAATTATTAATTGTTTACTAGCTATGCTATTTAATTCTTACGTTTTTATCTTTTGTTTTTTACCTTTAACTCTGATTATATTCTTTGGTTTAACGAGATTTGGTTTAATTAAGGCTGCAAAAGTTTGGTTGACAGCTAGTTCTTTTGCTTTTTATGGTTATTGGAATGTTGCTTATTTGCCTTTGCTAATAATTTCAATTTTGTGGAATTATCAAATGGGGAAATTTATTGCTGAGGCTAAACCAGAAAGTAAGCAAGCAAATGTTTTACTTTGGGTAGGTGTAGCTGTTAATTTAGCCATAATTTCTTATTATAAATATGCGAACTTTTTCTTGGATACTGTTAATTCAGTAGTTTCTACAAATTTGAATGCTGGGCAAATTATTCTGCCTTTGGCTATTTCTTTTTATACTTTTACTCAAATAGCTTATTTAGTTGATGCTTATCGTGGGGAAACAAGAGAAACTAATTATGACCTTTTAACTTATAGTTTCTTTGTAGTTTTCTTTCCCCAATTAATTGCCGGACCTATTTTACGCCACGATGAACTTATTCCCCAGTTTCGTCAATTGCGTAGTTATATTTTTTCCCAGAAAAATATGGCTTTGGGTTTAAGTCTTTTTAGTCTGGGATTATGTAAAAAAGTTTTGATAGCTGACACTATATCTCCATGGGTAGCACTAGCTTTTAACAATGCAGCAGATTTGAGTTTTATTGAAGCTTGGGTGGGAGCTTTAAGTTACACTTTTCAGCTATATTTTGATTTTTCTGGTTATTCTGATATGGCGATCGGTTTGGGGTTGATGTTTAACATTAAATTACCGATTAATTTTAACTCTCCCTACAAGGCTACTTCTATTAGTGATTTTTGGCGAAGATGGCATATTACTTTATCCAATTTTCTCAGGGATTATTTATATATTCCTCTGGGTGGAAGTCGTCGTGGAGAAGTGCGTCGTTATAGTAATCTTTTGACAACGATGCTGTTAGGTGGATTATGGCATGGTGCAGGTTGGACTTATGTAATTTGGGGAGGGTTACATGGTGTTTATTTATGTATTAATCATGGTTGGCGCAAGTTAAATATTCCGATGCCGAAAGTATTGGCATGGGTAATTACTTTTGTTGCTGTTATTGTTAGTTGGGTTTTATTTAGAGCGCAAAATTTTCAGGATGGTCTAGATATTTTACAGACAATGTCGGGTCTGAATGGAGTAGTTATACCAGGGGAAGCTAAAGGTAAATTATCTGTGTTAACTAATTTTGGTTTTCAACTTAAATCTTGGTCAAGTATGACTTATTTGCCGGAATTTTTAGGGAGTAAAATTTTCTCAATTTTGACTTTAATAGGTTTAACTTTTTCTGTAAGTTTCTTACCGAATACTCAGGATATTTTGGCAAAATTGAAACCTAATTGGTGGTGGGCAGTTTGGATTGGTATTTTGACAAGTATGGCTTTATTGTCACTGAATCGTGTGTCTGAATTTCTTTATTTCCAATTTTAATGATTTTTCTGGATATAATATAACAGTATCACAACGGAACCTATTCATAATGATGTGAAGTTCTCTCAACCTTAAATCAAAGATTATAAGGTGAGCTTCTAAAACAAAAATAATTGAACCCAAGTTTCAGAAGTTTCCTGCTTTATAGGCTGGCTAATGCCATCGCCTCCACAGGCAGACAAGATGAGACCCACCTCGCTTAACGCTTTATTTAATATATTAATTGCAGCGTTTTCATCCCGATCTAAAACTGTTCCGCATTTATGGCAAGAATGAGTTCTAACTGATAAAGTTTTAGGGACTTTATTTCCACAATTACTACAATTTTGAGAGGTATGATTTGGATTAACTTTAACAATATGAACACCGCGTTTTACCGCTACTGCATTCAGCTTTTCAATAAAAGTTCCCCAAGCTACATCATAAATTGATTTAGATAGTTTAGTATTTCTAGCTAAACCTCTAATATTCAAGTCTTCAACTGCTATTAAATCATTTTCTCTAACTAATTTATGAGCTGTTTTGTAGTGAAAGTCTTCTCTTTGTCTGGCAATTTTCTGGTGTAATCTAGCAATTCTCTTCTGTGCCTTTTTCCAGTTATTAGAGCCATTTTTTTTTCTGGACACTTTCCTTTGTTTCTTGGCTAAATTAGATTGTGCTTTTCTATAGAAATTAGGAACAGAAACAGTCTCACCAGTATTAGTAGTTAAGAACTCTTTTAAACCTACATCAATACCTACACCAGTTTTAATATTGTTTGTAGGAATTAAACTAGGGACTGACTTATCTTCCAAGCTAAAACTCACATAATAACCATCAGCTTTTTTAGTTATAGTTGCAGTTTTAATTCTAAACCCATCTGGAATTGGTCTATGAACTATAACTGGAATAGAGCCAAATCTACTAATAGTTATTTGCTTACCATCAAACTTAACTGCTGCTTTAGGATGATTAACTCTACTAAAACTTAATGACCTTAACTTGCCTAACTTTTTAAATCTTGGTCTACCAAATCTTTTACCTGTTTGATCTGGGACTAGCCAACGTAGCCAAGACCTATCTAATCTTTTGAGATTGTTTTGTTGTACTTCAAAATATATCTCTTTATATGGAGGAAATAGAGTTTTTGTCTGCTTTAGTTGTGCTGATTGATAATAATAATCTGGTTTGCTAGAAATCTCACCAATAGGGCATGAAACTATTGAGCAACGGTCTATTTGACATCTGGTTCTATTCAACCAGTCTAATCTCTGACCAAGAGCATAATTCCAGTGCCTCCTCAAGAGTTCTAACCAATTATCTATTTTGGCTATTTGTTCTTGAGTTGGTTTAATTTTATAGCAATAAGTTACGATCATTTTTTGCCCTTTCGATCATATATCTATTATAATAGTTTGCATAGATATTGTGTAGATACTATGAATAAAAAAGGATTAAATTTACGGATAACTCAGAACAGGTTGAATAAGTTAAGATTATATGCAGTTGAGAATGAGAAAACAATGACCCAAGTAATAAGTGATTTCATTGATTCACTTAAGCTTAAAAACAAAAATTCAGTTGAAAAATCTGAATATTAAACTTAAAAGGAAAATAGTTTATAAGCTAGCTGTTTTCCTCCCCGCACTAAATTTTAAATTATAGTGCGGGTCTCCAACAGCTATTTATCAAAATAAATTTTGATTGAGAAATAAATATGAGTATAAATCATCAACTTAGTTCTACATCTTCTCAAGCTTTGTCTCCCAAAAAATCGGGAAAATCTGTACTAAACAAAAGAAAATATCACCGATATAATTGGCTATTTTTACTGTCAGCTTTATTACCTGTAGTAGCAGTAGGAATATTCAATATTGTTGTCGATCCTTATGATGTATTTAATACTCCCAAATTCTTAGGAATAAATCATTCAAAACCTCGGAAAGATAATAGCGATCGCCTATATAAAACAGCAGATATTATTCGCATCAAACCTGTAACTATTTTGATTGGTTCATCTAGAACAAAACAAGGTTTAGACCCTAATCATCCTGCTTTAAAAAATGAACAACCTGCTTACAATTTAGCTCTAAATGGTATCAATGCCTATGAATTACGACGCTATTTAGAACACGCGATCGCTAATCAAAAAGATTTAGATTTAGTTATTCTTGGCTCGGATTTTTTCATGTTTAATTCATTACTGGAAAATCGAGCAGGTTTTTCTGAAGAGAGATTAGAAAAACAACATATTTCCTTGAAAGATATTATCAATATTGCCTTTTCTGTAGATGCACTTTCAGCAAGTAAAGAAACAATAGTTGATAGTAAAAAAACTCCACAAGATGATATTGTTTCTGGAGAAAATGGATTTATGCCTTATCTAAATCCTGACCCGGAAACAACTAAATGGAGATTTAGAAATGGCATCAATGTTTATTATAATTTTCATGCTAAATATCAATTATCTACTCCATTAGACGAATTAAAAAAAATAGTAGATTTATGCCAACAAAATAACATCAAGTTAATACTATTTATTTCTCCTTCTCATGCAACTCAATGGGAAGCTATTAGAGCAACAGGTGAGTGGTCAACTTTTGAAGAATGGAAACGTGAAGTAGTAAAAATTACTCCTGTATTTGATTTTTCTGGGTATAACAGTATCACAACTGAAACTATCTATAATGAAATGGAAAACTATAGAGATAATTCTCATTACACTAAGAAAATAGGAGATTTAATTCTCAATCGGATTTTATCTTACAAAGAAGAAGAAGTTCCAGAAGATTTTGGAATTTTAATTAATTCAGAAAATATTGAATCTCATCTCACAAAAATTCGTCAAGACCGTGAAGTTTGGGCAAAAAATAATCCTGATGAAGTGAAGTTGGTAAAAGAAACCAAACAAAAGTTTGATGAAAAACTGGCAGAAAAAACTAATTGAAGAAGGAAGAAGGAAGAAGGAAGAAGGAAGAAGGAAGAAAGAAAGAAGGGATGGGGACTCAAACCCCAACTAATTGTAAACACCACTCATGAGCTGCGGGGTATTAAACCTAAAAGAAAAAGATAAAATTTTGACTCATATTTCCCCCTACTCAATAAAATAATTATTACCGAATAATTAAGGTTTAAAGTCTCTCCTTTAAAGGAGAAAAAAGAAAAAATTTTCCTTTTAGTCAATCCTCTTTTTTTCAAGGAGAGGTAATTATTAATTAGGGGTTGCTGATTAAATATCAAAGTATTGACTGATATTGGTTGTAGCATTTTTTGGTCTAAAAAAGTGTCAGCTTTTCGGTGGCAAGAGCTGCAAAAAGCTAGTATTTTGGGATGATTATGGCAGAAAAATCACTCTTACAATTTTTCCGACTACCTCCTAATTAATTCCCCGTTCCTCCTGAATTGCAGAATTGCTGTTTGCGGAGCATGACCTAGGAAATTCTGACTCCTACCCCTACCAAAAGACTTTCCATAAGCAAACCCTAATTATTAATTATTAATTATTAATTATTAATTATTAATTATTAAT
>NZ_CEZPJD010000542.1:0-5462 GCF_983059655.1 Okeania sp. | reverse complement strand
CTGCTATTAACAAACTGAATGATGAAGTGGCGATGATAGCTGCGGTTCGTAGTTTGGTGGAAGCTTTGGCAAGTGTTCGTTATGTGAAAGTAGATGCAATGTCTGTTTAATTTGGTTTACTTCCATTGTTTTCATATCAATAGATGATAATCCTGTAGGGATGTTGTATGCAACGTCCCTACTTTAATAGCATTTTACTGATAACTGATAACTGATAACTGATAACTGAAATCACCCACGAATAGCGCAAATGAGTTTAGCAGCAGCATGAGAAATAGTATAGATAATAATGGCAGTACCACAAGCTCCTGCAATGATTAAACCTGCTTCTTTATTTTCTATTGCTATGTCGCTCATTTTATTCATTATTGTCATGAAATTAGTCTCTTGAGTTTCTACACAAGTTAATTGTTGTTGATTTTCTTGATAGTTATTTTCCATGTTTATTCCCCTTTTTGTTCAATTGATTAATATCCTAGATAAAATAAATAGCTGTTGACAACTATTCAAAATTTCTTTTTTTGCGAATAAATTAATCTGTATTTTTGAAATCAATATTAATAACAAAAACAATTATCTGTTAATAAATTTAGACAAATTACATCAAATCCTGATAAATGATTGTAAATGACAGCAAATGACGGTGAATGGCAATTTTAATTTATTGGTTTTATTTTTCATAATGGTGGTGTTAAGATTAATTTATTTAGATGAGGTAGACAATATGACTGTTACTATAAAATGTCGGTTTCTAAATGCTAGTGCTGAGGATTTATTTCTGGATCAGAATGGGAAAATGACTATTGAAAAGGATTTTTTTTACTTGCGATATTCTCCAGATAATCAGGATTTGAATAATAAAAATATAGATGTTAATAAGCCGAGTATTTGTAAACTTTTAGCAGAGAAAGGATGGGGATATGTGAGTAATACTATTCAAAAAATTTCTCGCTCGGTAATAGATTGTTTATTGGATAAATATGGAGAGGAAATGGAGAATGATTTGGGAATGGAGACGGTTATTTTATTAAAAGAGCCGGGGCGTGGTAAGTCTAAATTAGGTAAGGATTTATGGAAAGTTATTTATGATTGGTTATGGAAGCATAAATTTATCCGGTGGTTGGAAGTGAATTCTTGGTTGTTTTTGGAAAGTCTGGCTGATAAAAATCGGGATTGGATTGATTTTCGAGAGAATGAAAGGATGGAAATGGGGTTGGTTTCTTCTGGTGGTAAATTAAAGATTCCCAAGGTGAAGAAAGAGGAGAATAAACCTTTAAAACTTAATTTGGAAAACCCTTATTGGGTAATTATTAATTTTCCGGATTTTCAGGGATATTTATTGTTATTAAATTATGGGGTTGTGAGTCGGTGTGTTGTTTGCCCTTCTTCGGCTTTTGCTGTTGATGCTCGGTTAGAGGGAGTTATGCTTTTGCCACAAAAGGAGAGTGTCAGTTATCAGCAGGAATGTCGGTTTACTTTTGAGGAATTGGGTATGGAAAAGTTTGTGGCGATCGCTCTGGAAAAGCCTTTAGATTTAGCGTGGTTAAAACCTAATGAAGATGAATTAGCTCCAGAATTAACGGGGAGAAGAATGGAGGAGTTATGGCAAGAGTTGGAGAAGCAAGATGACTGGCGGGTTTATTCTCAGGATGTTGAAGTGGTTGGATAATATATTTGAAGAATTTATCCATAGATTAGGAGAAAATTATGCGGAATTTTAAGAAGAAAATAGTTACCGATGAAGCTATGCGTCCTGTAGCAGTTTTGATTGACTATGAAGACTGGCAAGAAATTGAAAAGTTGTTAGCTGATGCTCAGTTAAAAACTGAAGTAAAAAATGTAGATTTAGCTAAGTATGCAGGTACTATAAAACTTAGTATAGACCCTTTGGAATATCAACAACAAATTAGGGATGAAAGGAATCAATCAAAATGAATGAACAATTTAAGTTTTTAATTAAGATACTAAAAGTAATTTACAAAAGTAAAGGCGACCCCAAAGTAGTCTACCCACTTTTGGAAGCTAACTTAGATAGAGTTGATTATAGATTGACCTATATCCTCAAAAGCCTTAGATTATCAAAACTATCAGAAGCTGAACCAGAAAAAGCAATAAGTATTGCGATGGATATTAACTATTTTAGCACCCTTATCCAAATGTTTCCTCTAGGCAATAAAGCAACTAACATAGAAATTGCTATTGCAGGTTACAAGGCAATACTAAAAATTTTTACAAAAAAAGACTTCCCGTACTATTGGGCAACAACTCAAGGGAGTCTCGGTATTGCTTACATTGATAGAATTGAAAAAGATAGGGCAGGCAATCTTGAAAATGCCATTAACTTTTGCATTCAAGCATTAACAATTTTTACAAAAAAAGACTTCCCGTATGATTGGGCAAAAAGTCAAGTCAATCTCAGTGTTGCTTACCTTGATAAAATTAAAGGAGATAGAGCAGACAATCTTGAAAACGCCATTGAGTTCAGCAAGCAGGCATTAACAATTATTACTAAAAAAGAGTTCCCGTATGAATGGGCAGCGATTCAAAATAATCTCAGTATTGCTCACCTTTATAAAATTAAAGGAGACAGAGCAGATAATCTTGAAAATGCCATTAACTTTTGCACTCAAGCATTAACAGTTTTTACCAGAAAAGACTTTCCTTACAAATGGGCAATGGCTCAAATCAATCTCGGAAATGTCTATATTGAAAAAATAAAAGGAGATAGAAAAGAAAATTTAGAAAAAGCTATAAATGCCTATACAGAAGCACTAGAAAACCTTATTAACCCTATTGATTTGGCTACAGTTCAAAATAATCTCGGAATAGCCTACCTTTACAGAATCAAAGGAGACAGAAAAAAGAATGTTGAAGATGCTATTGTTGCATTTAAAAAAGCTCTGACAATTCGTACTAGAGAAAAGCTTTGGTTAGATAGAGCTAAAACTCTAGAGAATCTAGGTAATGCCTACATGGACAGAATTGAAGGAGACAAGTCACGAAATATTGAAGATGCCATTAATGCCTATACAGAAGTACTGCATACTCAAGAAAACTTTCCTATAGATTGGGCAACCACCCAAAATAATCTTGGTACTGCCTACATGGATAGGATAGAGGGAGACAAGGCAGAAAATATCAAAAATGCTATCTTGGCATTTAAAAAAGCTCTAGAAATTCGTACTAAAGAAAACTTCCCTATAGACTGGGCAATCACTCAAAACAACCTGGGTCTTACCTACACTAAAACAATCCGCGACAACAAAACCGAGAATCTAGAAAAAGCCATTGCTGCATTTGAAAAAGCTTTGAAAGTACGTACTCTTAACGCACATCCTATTAATCATCTCACAACTTCCCGTAACTTAGGCAACCTCTATTTCAAGCAAGACAACTGGCAACTTGCCATCCCTGCCTACGAAAAAGCTGTAACCGCAGTAGAACTAATTCGCAGTTGGTCAAAAGACGACGATCGCCGCCAAGAAATCCTTGCAGAATCTATAGATATCTACCAAAATATCATCCAATGTTTCATCAACCTCAAACAATATGACAAAGCAATAGAATACGCCGAACGTTCCCGCTCCCGAATGGTGACAGAATTAATGGCAAGCAAAGACCTCTACCCAAACGCGGAAATACTACCCCAACTCCTAGAAGAATATTATCAATTGCAACAACATTTGTATAATCTCCGTCGCTCTACTTCCGAAGAGACACTCCATGGAACCTCCCTACCAGTTGCAAATAGTCGATTTCACCGTTGCCACAGTAGGGAAGAAGCAGAGCAAAAATTGATGGAAATTGAAAAAACAGAAGCAAAACGGCAGCAGGTTTGGCGAGAAATTCGTAAGTCTGACCCAGTATTAGCTGGTCAGTTACAGGTAGACTCCTTGAGTATCCAGCAGATGCAAGCATTAATTAAAGATGAGGAAACAGCAGTACTTAGTTTTTACACTACTAAAGATAATACCTATATATTTATAGTGATTCGGCAGGATGTTCAACTTTTTACTTGTGAAGGTCAAGGTATTGAGGTGCTGCAAAACTGGATATTTGATAACTGGTTAATACCCTACATTGACTACAGAAATGAGGAAAACCGAGAATGGCGTAAAAATATGGGAGCATTTTTACAACAACTATCCCAACGCTTGCAACTGAATCAACTGATTACCCAACATCTGAGTGATATCAAAGAATTAATTATTGTGCCGCATCTAGCTCTACATCAAATTCCGTTTGCTGCTTTGCCTGTGAATATTCAGGGAACTTCAGTTGTAGGAGAGATCCCCCCAACCCCAGTTGAAGAAGAAATCCCCCCAACCCCCTTGGAAAGGGGGGCTATAACGACGAAGATTCAGTTTCCCCCTTACAAAGGGGGACGGGAGGGGGATTTTACCAGGGATTTGCAGATACTCGCCTATCTATTCCCGGTAGCAAAAAAAAGACTCCACCACCAGGCAAACCCAAAACACCTAAAACTCAACCCACCTATCTCAACGACAAATTCCGTTTGCGAGTCGTACCCAGTTGTCAAATACTCAGCTATTGCGACAACTACAACAAAAGCACCGACTCTGCCAAAATGGGAATAGTCGAAAATGCCACAGGGGACCTCATATTCACCCAGTACGAATGCCAAAACCTCGCCCAAATGTTCCAAGTACCGAATAACTGTCGCCTCCAATATCAACAAGCAACAGTCAACAACTACCGCCAACTCGCAAAACAAGTACAAATTCTCCATTCCAGTCATCACGCTAGCGCCGACTTAAGCAACCCCCTAGATTCAAAACTAAGATTATTTGATGGGGAAGTCACCCTTGGAGAAGTCTTCACCTGGCGTTTATCAGAATTAACCGATGTATTCCTCTCCTGTTGCGAAACTAATCTCACACTCAGCAAACTCAACGATGACATTCTAACTATTGCAGCAGGTTTCCTCAGTGCAGGCGCTCAGAGTGTAGTCAGTACATTATGGGCGGTAGATGATTTCGCGACAGCTCTATTCTGTGTGTTTTATTATGAAAATCGGCAAAACCCCGAATACACCCGCCCCCAAGCATTACACAAAGCTCAAATTGATTTGCGCAACTTGACAGGAAAACAACTTAATGATGAGTATCGGCAGCAGCTAGAAAAGCATTTGGAAGATATTAAGACAGAAGAAAATAAAGAACAAATTGGAGAAATGAAAGTCACACTTAAATATTTATCTCAGCAGGAATATCCATTTATTAGTCCCTACTATTGGGCAGCATTTGTTTCTCAAGGTTTACAGTAATTAGGAGTCAGAAGTCAGGAGTCAGAAGTCAGGAGTATAGCTGACTATTATCCGTGTATCCGTGGCATAATCAGTGTCTAGCCGTCCATGCCCAAATCAGTGTCTAGCTCCTAATTCAATAACCGAATTTGGGCCAAAACAAAAACAGCAGGAATCACACGGCCATAATTTGTAG
>NZ_CEZPJD010000541.1:0-5464 GCF_983059655.1 Okeania sp. | reverse complement strand
CTGAATGCTGAATGCTGAATGCTTACGCCCTACTTTAGAGAGAAAGTTATATTTAAGATAAATTTCTCTCTGCTCCAGTTCTGTTATTAACAAAAATCTGGTATAAATACTACTTAAATTGTATATTTTATAGATAGAAAAATGCTGATAGCTGAAAGCTAATAGCTGTTTGCGCAGCAGTCCGCAGGAAATGCTTACCAATGATATAATTGAGTAGTTAAATTATTATATTAATTAAGGCAAAACTATAATGACTTTCAAAATCCTTAGTTTAGATGGTGGTGGAATTCGCGGAGTCATTTCAGCACGAATGTTGGTAGAAATTGAAAAACAAATCAAAGAACAAAAAGGTCAGTCTTTACATGAATACTTTGACTTAGTAGCTGGTACTTCCACTGGTTCAATTATCGCAGCGCTAGTTGCTACAGGAACAGAAAGCGCGAATATTCTCAAACTATATCAGGAAGAAGGAATCAATATTTTTCCATACCAAAGTCGCTTGTCACCCAAAAGATTACCCTTAATTTGGAAATATGGAATTTCTGCTCCTAAATTTTCCAATGAAGGCTTAATTAAAGTCTTGAAAAAATACTTTTTACGACAAAATGGAACACCAATTAGACTTCAAGAAATTAGTGAAATAAACTTATTAATTGTAGCTTACAATATGTTTTTGGAATCTCCAACTATTTTTGTAAATTATCATCCAGAAATACCTAAACAGACGATTTGGTATGACAATCTCCCTCTGTGGGAAATTTGTACTAGTTCTGCATCCGCTCCTACTTATTTTCCAGCTTATGAATTTAAAAATGGAGATTTGAGTCTACCACATATAGACGGAGGAATAGCAGCAAATAATCCCACATTATCAGCAATAACCTATGCAATTAAACTAGGTCATAAACTAGAAGATATTTCGATAATTTCCATTGGCACAGGTGAAAATAGTCAGCCTTATAGTTATAAGCAAATAGTAGAATGGGGACTAGCTGAATGGGCAATTAAACTAATTAATATATTGATGAATTCTCAGTCTTCAACTCAGAATCTTGCCACCGAACAAATTATGTCTAAAAAGAACCCTGAAGGTTACTTACGTTTACAGTTTGAATTAAATAATGTTCTTCAGCAAAGAACAAGTAATCCAAAGGTAATTAATTCTTATATAAATGAAAGAGTAAGTGAAGCAATAGATGATGGGAGAGAAGCTCATATTAATCAACTAATCAGAGTTACAGAAGCATTTATAGAACAAGGTAAAGTTGCTTATATAGACTTAGAAAATCAAGTAAATTATCCCGTAGTTAAAGAAGCGATCGCCCGTTTTATTAATCTTAATTAGTTTGAAGAAGGCAGAAGGCAGGAGGCAGGAGGCAGAAGCTTTTATCCTATTGTCACCTTGATTTTATACACAAACTAATGATACCGGACATGATTTGATTTTTGATGATTGGAGATGTCTATTTAATCTCTCTCTACTCCCTTCCGTATCCGTGTATCCGTGCCATAATCCATGTTAACCACTCCCCTACTCCCAACTGTATAATAAGTATTCAATCGAAAATGATATAATATGCTATCTCAGACCGTCGAACTCATCAACATATCCAAAGTATTCAACAGTAAAAATCAAAAAAAATTTATCGCTGTACATAATATCAATCTCCAGATAGAAAAATCAGAATTTTTTTCCATATTAGGTCCTTCTGGATGTGGCAAAACTACAACATTAAGAATGATAGCTGGTTTTGAAATGCCCACATCCGGAGAAATTTATGTTCAGGGTCAACTAATGGGAAATAGTCCGGCATTTCATCGACCAGTAAATACAGTTTTTCAGAATTATGCTTTATTTCCTCATCTCACAGTGGCAGAAAATATTGCCTTTGGATTAGAAATGGAAAATATTTCACGCCCAGAAATAAATCGTCGGGTAACTGATACTTTGGCTCAAGTAAAATTAACAGATATGGAAAAACGTTATCCCCGACAATTATCTGGTGGGCAACAACAAAGAGTCGCCTTAGCAAGAGCATTAATTAAACAACCAGCAGTATTATTATTTGATGAACCTTTGGGTGCTTTAGATTTGAAATTACGCAAAGAAATGCAGTTAGAATTAAAGCAAATGCAGCAAAGGTTAGGCATTACATTTATTTATGTTACTCATGACCAAGAAGAAGCTTTAACAATGTCTGACCGCATAGCAGTTATGCACCAAGGAGAAGTTTTACAAGTGGGAACTCCGGTAGAAATTTATGAACAACCAAAAAGTCGTTTTGTGGCTGAATTTATTGGGGAAAGCAACTTTTTAACAGGGCGAATAACTGCACATCAAGAAGATAAAAGTTTGATATTAATAGATGAATATTTTCCCTTATTAATACCCGCTATCAATCATCTACCAATAGATACAATTATTACCTTAGTTGTCAGACCGGAAAAAATAGGAATTGACCCATCAACTTATATAGAAGAAGCAGATTTTTCTGGGACAATAGAAAATATTGTTTATATTGGTACAGATACTCGTTATGTTGTACGTTTAACTGACAAAACTAAAATAGTTGCCCGGAGACAAAATATTAATCCTTTTCATTTGAATCAATATGCTATTGGTGAGAAGGTTAAACTTAATATCCCTGTGGAAAATATTAGTGTGCTGGCAG
Source organism: Okeania sp. (assembly GCF_983059655.1). Lineage (NCBI taxonomy): Bacteria > Bacillati > Cyanobacteriota > Cyanophyceae > Oscillatoriales > Microcoleaceae > Okeania > Okeania sp. The sequence goes on along the minus strand of NZ_CEZPJD010000541.1, from coordinate 2,792 downwards.
AAAATTTATCAGAAAAAGAAAGGTTGAAATTGGGAAAAAATTAGCAATTATTAGCTAAATAGTCAATAGAAAACTATCATAGGATAATACGGGTATTTATGAGCGATCGCTGAATTTACTATGGCTCCTCTCTTCAACTGATCTTGTCATAGATACATCCGTTCTTATAAACCTACAATAATCTGTATAATTCAAGTCTCACACGCAGCTAAAATTGCAGTGTTCGCAATTTGATTACGCGATCCGAGCAAGACAGATACTCTTTAATTTTTCTATCCCATGTTCCGCACGTCAACTTGTAGCATTAAAAGTAGTATTAAAATTGAGAGCTTGGTAAGTATTTATACTGTATTAATCGTCGTCGTTAACCTTTTTCAAGAGTCAAACGATCGGGAAAATATTAAGTATAATATCATGTTCGGATGATTAGTTATAAAAACTTCTTTACTTCAAACTTTGCTCTCTTCCTTCTGCCTTCTGCCTTCTGCCCTCTGCCTTCCCTCTGCCAAAGTATAAGTATTTAACCGAACATGATATAAATACTTGAAACACGCCAGGCATAAGCTGCACATCATTCCCTACTGACTACTGACTACTGACTATTCGCCCTTTGTACTACGTTTTGTCGTGCGGAATGTAGGTTATATAGTTATATCATGTCCGGTTGAATAGTTATAAATAAACTACTCAGGAGTCAGAATTTCCGTTTGTCATGCTCCACAAACAGGAGGGAAGAAAGAAGAAAAGAAGGAGAAAATTTTTTGATCGCTAATGGTTAACCACAAACCGTACGAAAAAAACTGTAGAAAATTGTAACAGCTTTTATCTTGATATTGAATTAACCAATACTGGCGCTCTCGGCGCAGCTCACTATTCCCTCAACAGTAAATGCTCCTGGGAATTTCTTTCGAATTATTTGAAGACTGCCATTGATATCGGCATTAATCACTTGGCCAGTTGCACTCAAAAATAAACCACGTTTGACTCGCTTGCCTACATAGTTTTCATGCTTACAAGGTTTTTCTAAGTCAATAGCACAGGTACTATCCTCACTTCGATTACAGTATCCACAACTACAGGTATTTTGATTTCACTCATGGATAAGTGACATATACCATCTTTGAGACTTGCTCTATAGACTGATTCTTTTGAGTAGATAACTACATTTCGACCTTGAGTTTTATTTTTATACTTTGGTATTTTGGGTTTACCCAAAAACTTCCCTGGATGTTTTGACCATTATTTTATAGCTTGAAAATAACCACGCCAAGTGCAAACCAAGCATTTTATTATTTGTTTTGATACTTTAGTTGGTAATGCTCTGTAGGCATCACTATTTTTGGTGCCGTGGTATAGCTCGGTTAAATCTAAACTTTTTGAACACTTGAAAAAATGCTGACGACAATGATAGTTAGCTAAGTTATACAAGTTTTTCGACTTAAAGGCTAACTCATCGCACACCCGCCAATACTGATGTGTTCGGTTAATAATATGTCTGTCAACAAGTTGCATTCACCCGCTATAATTCATCTTAAGTTATTACCTGTTTAATACTACAACACTTTTGTTAATTTTACAACTATTTTCTACGGTTTAAGTTTAACAGTTAATCACCCCAATTATAAGCATGGCGGTCTACACCCGTGTGTTTAGCTAGGATGATTTTTTGCTGATTTGTGGGAAGCAGTTCGGTCTTGAATTCAAGTAGCACATAACAGATAGAAGCCGCTAGCGCGTCTACAGTAAATGTGTTCAAAGATTTATTCGCTCACTTTAAATATATATCCTTTAGTTAATTTATTAGGAATTAGGCAGTAGAACGTTTTTCTGTCATGGCGATCGATAGGGTTTGCGGAGCACTCCGGAAGGGAACGCAATCTCAAACTCTACTTTATTTGTGCTTCATGCGTAAGTCCTGTATATGCTAAATGATCAAAGTATAAACACAAAACACCGAAATAAAATGGCGATCGTTCCTTTCATTTATCTCTCACTTGATATTCTTTTTATGTGATCTAAATCAATAACAAGAGTGATGGTAATTTGTCAGAGATTAGTACTGATGTAGTGCGATGAAAATAATCTACAAAAATTTTTCTATTCCTTATTCTTGTTTACCTTGTATCTAGCCTGTTTTTCCTGCTCATTGAAGACGAATATTTGACATAGGTACTCAAAGCATGTGATCAAAATCAACAACACAGAGTGATAGCAATTGCTGTTGTGCTCATTGAAGACGAATATTTGACATAGGCACTCAAAGCATGTGATCAAAATCAACAACACAGAGTGATAGTAATTGCTGTTGTGCTCCTTGAATACGAATATTTGACATAAGCACTCAAATTCTGTGATCGAAATCAACAACAAAGAGTGATAGCAATTGCTGTTCTACTCCTTGAATACGAATATTTGACATAAGCACTCAAATTCTGTGATCGAAATCAACAACAAAGAGTGATAGCAATTGCTGTTCTACTCCTTGAATACGAATATTTGACATAAGCACTCAAATTCTGTGATCGAAATCAACAACAAAGAGTGATAGCAATTGCTGTTCTACTCCTTGAATACGAATATTTGACATAAGCACTCAAATTCTGTGATCGAAATCAACAACAAAGAGTGATAGCAATTGCTGTTCTACTCCTTGAATACGAATATTTGACATAAGCACTCAAATTCTGTGATCGAAATCAGCAACAAAGAGTGATAGCAATTGCTCTCAGGGATTAGTATTGATTTAGTGTGATGGAAATAATCAGCAAAAATTTTTCTACTCCCGATTCTTG
>NZ_CEZPJD010000540.1:0-5469 GCF_983059655.1 Okeania sp. | reverse complement strand
TGATAACTGATAACTGATAACTGATAACTGATAACTGATAACTGAAATGACCGCTTCTTTAATTAATTATGTCAAAGTGCGCCGAAAAGCTTAAGTAGTAAAGCCGATCGCTACATAATCAATTGTCTAAATTAAGTAATTACCCTCACCGGATTCATCAGTATATCTGTTGAAAGATTTGTTAAATGTTTATAAAAAATAAATATCAGTTCAAAATTCATGCAAACTAATAATATTAATCAACCAATGAACAAAGAAAAGTTAGAGCAATTAAATGCATTAACTAAAATAATGATTGTCAGTTTTCTGTGGCATGGTTCTGGTTTAATGAAATCTAGTCAAGCTACTGAAACTGAAAAAAATCCTACAAAGCCATCTCAGACAGAAGAAATCAACCATCCCGAGCAAAAATAATCATCATGTCGATATTATTAATGCAGGATGGCAGAAATAACTGACCTGTAACAAAATCCTAAAACAATTACAAATCAAGACTTTTGACTTCCGCGTAGTGGCAGCGCATTATTTTCTAACGAATATATTCCCTCAAAATACGATTACGTTTTGGATCTTCCAACTTTTTCAATGCCTTTGCCTCTATTTGTCTAATTCTTTCTCTCGTTAAATTAAAACGATCGCCAATCTCCTTCAGGGTTTTTTCTTGACCATCATCCAAACCAAATCGCATTCGTAACACATTTCTTTCCCTCTCAGTTAAAGTTTTAAGAACAGTTTCTACGTCTTCTTGTAAACAATTTTCAAAGACATATTTTGCTGGTGTTTCTCCATCAAACTCAATCGTTTCCTGATAGATGGTATTTTCTCCTTTGCCTATAGGAGTATCTAAAGATAACATTTCTTGAGCACATTCTATAATAAATCGTAATTTCTCTGTTGTCATTTCCATGCGTGTAGCGACTTCTTCCGCAGTTAAGAGACAAGGTTCCATTGACATCTGTTTAACTGTTTTTTTAATTTGAGAAATGGTTTCATAGAGATAAACTGGCAAGCGAATGATGCGAGAATAGTCACAAATAGCTCTAGTAATAGCTTGTCTAATCCACCAAATACCATAAGTAGAAAATTTATAGCCTTTTGTATGGTCAAATTTTTCCGTAGCACGAATTAATCCTAAACTACCTTCTTGAATCAAATCTTGGAAGTCTAATCCTCGGTTTTGATATCGTTTGGCAATTGATGTCACCAGTCGCAGGTTAGCTGTCACCATTTTATTTTTGGCCTCTCTACCTTGTTGGAGGCGATCGCGCAATTCTGGTATACTCATTTTTACAGCTGTCGCCCATTCTGTTTCATTAGGCGATCGCTGGAGTTTTTTCTCTAAATTTTCACGGATTTTTTCTAAAGCTGATAATTCATCAATTTGATGGGCTAAATTAATTTCTTCCTCAGGACGCAAGCGAGGTATTTTATTAATTTCTTTGTTATAAAGTTGAATGGAGTCTTGAGTAAATGTTGCGGTTGGCGGTTCTGTATCTTGGTCGTAGCTACTTTTAGTAGGCTCCTTATTTATAAATTCTTCTGTATATTCCCAATTATTTCTGGTTATATTTTCTAGCCAGTAAGTATCATAATAAGTAGGATTTTTACAATCAATTAACCACCATTTAATTTTGATATTTATATTTTTTACTGTCTGAAGAGCAACTATTACTAACTGATGGTAGTTATTTGTACAAATGAGTAATTTTTTTTTTTGCTTTGAGGAAGACTTTGAGAAATAGTTATTATTTTTTCTTGAAGTTTACGGTTTGTTTTAAATTCTGCTTGTAGCAACTCCAACAAAAATATTTCTAAGTTACTTTCTTCATAGCTATGAATTTTGTAAACATTATCAATAGATACACTGCAAGAAATTGGTAATTCTAGTTCTTCAATCTCTAAATTTTCCAGTTGTAGATTATAGCCAAGTTTGTCAAACAGGGCTACTATTTTTTTCGGGCCATTAACTTTTTTTAGATCGTCTATTTCTAATGAATGCCCTATCACGATTGTCTGTCTCCAAAATTAATTTACGCTAATATGTTGAGTGTTTAATATATTGCGATTAAAAGCATTATTATTTCTGTTTTTTTTGAGTTTGCTAAATTTATAAGAAAAATTTTTTTGTGTTTGATGAATATATAGATAGTTGTATTTTTTCAGTAACGATTACCTATTTTTTCCTTGTTATTCAAAGATTCAAATCTAGCAAAATTTTACTCCGGTCTAGGATAATTAGCGATCGCGCTTAATCATAGCTATTACTGTCATTAAAGAGCTTGATGAATTTATAATTAAATTATATACCATATATTTTTTTTTATGTCAAGCTTTATTTTTAAATTCTTGATATTATGATGTTTGTAGGTAATTAATCAAGATTATACGTCGCCATCATATTTAAAATGCGATGTCAAATTTTTATCATCTTGATTTATATGCAAAGTAAGCATTCAGCCGTCAGCAATCAGCTGTTTGCGCAGCATTCCGCAGGAAATGCTTAAAAGTTAGGATGATTATTTATACAGGATGAGATGAAAATTATGGGGTAATGGCAATTTTATAAATTTTTGCTACAAATCTTTGGACTATTTCTAGTAGTCAATAGTCAATAGTCAGTAGTCAGTATCAGTAGCTTTTATTATCATTTTTTGCTATGAACAAATCTATTAAGCGTAAAGGGTACATATGACTTAAACTACTTTAGCTGACTAAACTATTCGTAGTATTCTTTTTTCACGCTTGGGGTAATGGCAATAGGTAAGAAGAAATAAATTTTAATGTAAAACTGTACCTTAGCATCTTGAACAGTGCAGTATTTATATTTAGTCTAAAAATAGTTTTAAACATTAATATTAAAATATAATCTGTAAATATTGATAATATATATTTATACATCTGCAATCAGTGGAGAATACATTGAAGTAGTGAATAATTATTCAATAATTACCAGCAAAATTAACAGTTTTTATGAAGAAAAATTAGGAATAAAATTATGGAAACTTTATTAGGTATTTGTCTAGGTGTAGGCTTAAGTGCAGCTTGTGGTTTTCGCATATTTGTACCTCCTTTAGTCATGAGTATTGCAGCACAGTCAGGAAATTTACAACTGTCTTCTGATTTTGCCTGGATAGGCACCCCACAAGCAACAATAGCTTTCGGAGTTGGTGCATTTTTAGAAGTTGCAGCTTACTATATTCCTTGGGTAGATGAGCTACTAGATATTGTCGCCACTCCCACAGCAGTCATCGCAGGTACAATGATTACAGGTTCATTTGTAACTGAGATGAGTCCAATTTTACAGTGGACGATCGCTGCAGTCGTAGGAGGGGGTGCTGCGGGAACAGTACAAGGCTTAACAGACGTTACCAGATTAGCTTCTACAAGTCTCACCGGGGGATTGGCAAATCCTGGAGTTTCCACAATGGAGTTATTAAGTTCCTCTGTGTTATCAATTTTGGCGATTTCTGCACCAGTGTTCGCAGCTTTTCTTGTATTTGTGGTGATTGGGTTATTATTATCGGGGGTCAAAACTTTGCATCGAAAGTTGAGGCAGAGAAATAATACAGAAATACCACCGACGGAAATAGAGTAACACCATAGGCAGTTGAAATTTTGTCAGAAGTTGTTTTTGCAATTAGGGATATGATGTAGGTTGGGTTGACGTAGGTTAGCGGAGCTTATCCGTTAGGATAAACCAAAAAAAAGTAGGTATCTGTTGGGTTGCGCTGTCGCTTAACCCAACCTACTGGACTTATAAATAATTTCATTTTTATTATCCTAATTTTACCTACAATTATATAGTTCATAACTATAATTAACTGTGGAATGAGCATCTTGCCTGTTCCTAATATTTTCACCAGGATTTTCCCAACAGTTGAATTTCTCTAAATCATTTTTATTTACTTCTAAATTCACTGCCCATAAGTCTAAAGGTCGGGTTTTTTCTGTCAATATTTTAGCAATTGTTGAATCTGGTAATAATGCTGAGTTTTCTTGTTTTTTTGCCAGAATAAATTCTAAGTTTTTTGCTGGAAAATTAGTCTTTTTTTCCAAACGTTGGAAATATAAACCAATAGCCATTAAAGCACGAATTTCTGAGTGAGTTTTATAACTCATAGCAATCAAGATTGGAGCTTGAGATTTGGTTTGAATTATTTGGGCTAATAAATCGGCTCGTCGTGATTTTTGATAAGCATAATTTGTAACTACACTTAAGGCTCCACATAATCCCATTATTAATATTATGACCACAACTTTTTTGCCTGTTGCTCTGAAAAATTTGGGAATATTTTTAAATGGTTTGCTTCTTGTTTTTTTCTCATCAATATTATTTTCCCAACAACTAGCCATACTTAAAGCTAACAACAATAAAACCACAGAAAAATAAACAAAGCCATAACGAGCAACTAAAGATATGTCTTTTCCTAAACCATAAATTACAAAGAAAAATATGAGGATTGCAAACCCTAAAAATCCTCCTAATATCTGAATAGAAAGACCTGTTGATTGAGAGGCTAACGCAACTTTCCATCCTTGCCATAAACCAGGAAAAACCCAGACAAAAACTAACAACATTGTTACGCCAGAAAGGATGCTAATAAAAGTACTGGTTCCCTCCACTGGCAACATAAATATCATTGTTATTCCCCAGACAAATAAACGCAAGATAGGTTGCCAGATTTCATCTAGGTCATAACTGGTATCGATCCAACTCGTCAAATCATTACTTGAAATACCTGTCACTGCTGGCAACCACACCAAACAACCAACCAAACTCCCCAACCAAACTATATAAATGTGACACCAATAACGTTGAGAAAATTGTTTGATATCCCTGAGCAAAAACCAACCCATAACTAAGCCTTCCGCAGCTAGGGTTAATGCAAAAAAATAGTGGGTGGCAATGCCTAAACTATTAATTATTATCCAGAAACATCCTAACCATAAAGGTAATTTTTTTTGCTGTTGAATACAGCGTATTGCTTGGATGAGAAAAGCTAGAGAAATGATTATCCAGAGAATAGTTAGGGTGTAATGACGAGCTTCTTGGGCAACATAGATCCCATAGGGAGAGACTGCCATTAGTGCAGCAGCTATTTGTCCGACTATCTGAGAGCGAAAGGCAAAGCAACCAAGGGCAAATATTGCCGGAATAGCTAATACACCAAACAAAGCACTGAGCGATCGCCCTACTGCTAATGATACTATTTCTCCATCTGGGGTAAATATTTTTAGCCAAAAGTGAGTCAGCAGAAAATATAGAGGGGGATGAGTGCTTTCAGTCATTAAGTTGTGAATGACATCGCTGTAGGGAGTTGTTGCGTCCAAGCGCAGGGGTGAGAGGAGTTGTTGCCAAGTGATGACTTGATCTAGGGGGATGTCAAGAAAATTATGACCGAGACTGTAACCTAAAGTGGATATTTCTATGGAGTCAGCGGGTTTGTCTGCCCAAAAATTGTAGCGGAG
>NZ_CEZPJD010000539.1:0-5473 GCF_983059655.1 Okeania sp. | reverse complement strand
CTACTCCCCCACTCCCTCACTGCCCTACTCCCCCACTCCCCCACTGCCCTACTCCCCACTCCCCTACTCCCCACTCCCCTACTCCCTACTCCCCACTCCCCTACTCCCTACTCCCCCACTCCTCTACTCCCCCACTTCCATTTCTAGAGATGTCTAATATAGAGACTGCGACTTTAACTTAATTACTCAGTTGAGCAGGAAAATAATCTATGCTTTGGTTTTTTTTAGCTACTTCAGTAGCATTTCTTCAATCTGTTAAAGATGTTTATAACAAGACACAACTAAAAAATTTTGATGAATATATTATTGGATGTAGCCTGACATTTTTTACTGCTTTATTTTTAAGTCCCTTATTATTTTTTATTGAAATTCCCCAGTTAGGAAATAATTTTTGGTTAGCTCTATCAGTCAGCGCCTCTTTGAATGCGATCGCCTATACAATTTATCTCAAAGCCATTAAAATTTCTGATTTATCAATTGTTGCTCCTATTGCTACTTTTACTCCCTTATTTTTATTAATAACTTCGCCATTAATTGTGGGAGAATTCCCTAACCTAATGGGTATAATTGGCGTTTTATTAATTGTAGTTGGTTCATATGTATTAAATATCAAAGAAAAACAGCGAGGATATTTTGCTCCCTTTCGAGCAATAATTATAGATAAAGGTTCCCGACTAGCTTTATTAGTGGCTTTTATTTGGAGTATTACTGGTAATTTTGATAAGGTAGGCGTGCAAAATTCTTCACCTATTTTTTGGGGAATTTCTGTATTTTTTACTATATCAATTTTGCTATTACCAATTGTTTTATATAAATCCCATCATAATTCATATAAAATTAAAACTGGTGGCTGGAAATTAGTTGTATATGGTATGATTAACTCCGTAGCTATGGGATGTCAAATGATGGCTATAAATTTAACTTTTGTTGCTTATGTTATTTCTGTCAAAAGAACAAGTGCATTGTTTAGTGTGATTTTAGGAAAAATAATTCTCAAAGAAAAAGGCATCAAAGAAAGATTGTTAGGAGCTACGATTATGATACTTGGAGTATTTTTAATCAGTATTTCACAACTCAATTAAGAAGAAAGAAGGAAGAGGGAAGAAGGAAGAAGGGAAAAGATAAAAATAAGTAATGAAACACAATTAATTGTATAAGCTAAAATATATTTAAAATGTATCTTAGCAAGTTATAGCAATCCTAAATAGGTTGCGACAAATCAAAAAGTAGATAAAAAAACTGAAACTCTTACCGAAAAATTGTGGTTTAAAGCCCCCCTTTTAAGGGGATAATAAGCGGTCGTTTGCTTTGCAACGCTGGCGCGAAAAGCGCAGCTTCCCGTAGGGTGGGATGGCGAGGAGACCCGCTCTTGCAGAGCCGCTCCGAAGATCGCCATATCCAATCGACCAAGAGAAGAAAAATTTTCATGATTAGTCAATCCTCTTCTTTTCAAGGAGAGGTAATTATTAATTATTAATTATTAATTATTCATTGTTAAACTACTTTCTTTTAAATATGAAATTTAATTTACAAGCAAGATTACAAGATCATCTGAATGAAATAGTACGCGATCGCGACCCATATCTAGCATCAGGAGGACATTTTTATGTCAGACAATATATCTATCGGCAGTTGTCACAGTGGGGAAATGTAGAAATTGATGAATTTCAGATAACAGGCAAAACTCATCAAAATTTAGTGTTAAATTTACCCTCTATTAATAACAGTAAAAAACAGAACTTATCACCAATATTAATTGGCGCTCATTATGATGCAGTACTAGGTACGCCAGGAGCAGATGATAATGCAACTGGTGTAGCAGTTTTACTAGAATTAGCTAGAGAATTTTCATCTCAACCATTGAAATATCCAGTTCGTTTAGTTGCATTTGATATGGAAGAATATGGATTATTAGGTAGTCGTCATTATGCCGAAAAACTTCAACAAAAACAACAGAAACTTAGACTAATGATATCTTTAGAAATGCTCGGCTATTGTGACTCTACTCCTGGCTCCCAAATTTATCCTAAAGGGTTAAAATATTTTTATCCAAACCAAGGTAATTTTATTGCATTAATTGGCAATTTACTTACAATTATTGATATGTTCCAAATGAGTAGGAAATTTAATAAAATAGGAACTAATTGTCAGTTTTTGCCAGTACCAAATCAAGGTTTAATTGTGCCTGATACTCGTCGCAGCGACCATGCTCCATTTTGGGATAGAGGATATAACGCTATAATGATTACCGATACTGCCAATATGCGGAATCCTAATTATCATCAAAACAGTGATACTATTGAAACTTTAGACTTAAATTTTCTCACAGGAGTTTGTCAGGGATTAATTGTTGCTATGAGAAATATTCTGTAAAAAATAAAGGTAAGCATTCAGCTATTAGCATTTCCTACGGAATGCTCCGCAAACAGCTTTTCCTGCAGAATGCTACGCAAACATAAGTTTTAATTCTCTTTGGAGACTAATTTATCCTTTAGTGTAATAGTAAGTTCATAGCTGATAGCTGATAGCTGATAGCTGACGGCTGAATGCTGACAAATAAAGTAGGAAAAAAATCAGACTGACATATCATAATTATGCAAAAAAAATCTCCAATAAAAAAAATAATTTTAGGATTAATTTTTCTAGCAATAGGAAGCATACAGCAAGTAGTAGTAGCAGATAATAATTCCACAAAAATCAGCCAACAAAAAACTCATAATTGTCAAACCGATCAACAACAACCAAAATTTTTAGTATTTGGAGGAGGTGGTACTCCAGCACAAAATGAAATTGCCATTGAAAAAAATGTACTTTACTTTCAACGAACCCTAGAAAAAATCGGATATAACCAATTATCAGCTACAACATTTTTTGCTAATGGCAATGATGGACAAGCCACAATTCGCTATATTGATGCATTAGGAAAACAACGATTTAAAGTACCAGAAATTCCGAATATTCAGGGCAAAGCAACATTAAAAAATTTCCTGATTTGGTTTCAAAAAGCTGCCAGAGAAACGTCTCGTCGCCCTATATTTTTTTACTTTACAGGTCACGGAATAAAAAATTTAAACAATAATAATAATAATGCTCTAATGCTTTGGGGAGATCGACCTCTAACAGTTCAGAAATTATCACAAACTCTAGATAAATTACCCCAAAATACTCCAGTAGTAACGATGATGGCTCAATGTTTTTCCGGCTCGTTTGCTAATATTATTTATCAAGGTGGCGATCCCAAGAAATCTATAGCACTTCAGAGTCGTTGTGGTTTTTTTGCGACTATCAAAACCTTACCTTCAGTGGGCTGCACTCCAGAAGTAAACGAAGCAGATTATAAAGATTATAGTTCCAGTTTTTTTGCAGGATTAAGTGGCTATAGTCGTACTGGAAAAAAAGTAGCTTCAGCAGATTATAATCAAGACGGAAAAATTAGTTATATCGAAGCTCATAGCTTTGCGAAGGTAGACGAAAAAACAATTGATTTGCCAGTTTCAACTTTAGAAGTATGGTTACAAAATCAGGCAAGTAAAGCTGATATTAAATTAATTTGGGAACAACCAATGATTAATCTTTTATCCAAAGCACGACCAGAGCAACAATATGTAGTTAAATCAATCGTAAAAATATTGAATTTAGACCTACAAAAATCTTACATTGAAAATGGTGGAGGAAACATTACTGAACAAGAAATTAATAATCAAATAGAACGAGCATATTTCCTCCGTTTAGGAATGGAATTAATTAATATTGGTGTAGAAGAAAAAATTATCAAAGCTTCAGATAAAACAGCGATCGCTATTCTTGAGCGTCTACTCAAATGCGAAGCAGGTATCCCGGGAAGAAGGGAGTAGGGGGAGTGGGGGGGTGGGGGAGAAGTAAACATAATAATAATTAATGCTAACCAGGGTGCTAATTATCAAAACAAGTGATTATCTCTGCGTTAATTACTTAATAATTGAAGTAGAGTCTAAGTATAGTATTACTTTTGGTAATTGGCATAATAGAACTCTTGCAAAAACTTTAATTAAATCAATTAAAGATATGAAATAAACAATTTTATCTACCTATTGCCTATTGCCTATTCCCTCTCTTGGTCAGCATTCCCGCCGACGCAGGGTCTGACCGCTATTCCCTGACTTCTACAAAAAGTCTAGTACAAATAGATATGAACCATGGTATAAATAACCAAAACCTAAGAATATTGAATCTAGTTATACAAATTAAAAAATTAACTAGAAATTGGAGGAAAATTGTACAAAATGAAACGCTCTCTATATTTATTTATAAGTCTAGCTATTTTAGGGTTAACATCCTGTAGTGCCGTTAAAGAAATTCAGGAATTAATTGACCCACCCCCACCACCAACCCCCACAGCATCCCCTGTCACAAAAAAAGAACAAAGAAAACTATTTCCTATTCAACAAAACGGAAAATATGGGTTTATTAACAAAATGGGTAAAATAGTTATCCCTCCAAGATTCGAGCGGGTACAAAACTTTTCAGAAGGATTAGCAGCTGTAAAAATAGCAGAAAGGTGGGGCTATATTAATGAACAAGGAGAAATAGCGATCGAGCCAGAATTTGAGTCTGTTGTACGTTTTTCCGAATCTTTAGCGGCAGTTAAAAAAATTGGTCAGAGATGGAGTTACATTAACAAAAGTGGAGAAATGGTAATTCAACCCCAGTTTGAAGAGGCAGTCTACTTTTCTGAAGGTCTGGCACGAGTTACAATTGATGGTAAGTGGGGTTATATCGACCCAACTGGCAAGGTAGTCATTCAGCCAGAATATGGAGGGCAAACAGGACGTGGCTTCTTTGTAGATGGATTAGCTGCAGTGAGAATTGGCAGTGCTTATGAATATGGGTATATAGATCCGACTGGAAAAGTAGTAATTGAGGCTAAATATGATTTTGCTGGAGATTTTATTAATGGTTTAGCAAGGGTCAAAATAGGGGATAGGTGGGGATATATTGATAAAACTGGTAAGGAATTTATTAGGCCACAGTTTATTTTTAATCAAACATTCTCCGAAGGGTTCGCAGCAGTAAAAATTGATGACAAGTATGGTTATATAGATGTTTCTGGCCAGAGAGTAATTCAACCGCAGTATGATTTTGCTGGCAACTTTTCAGAAGGTTTAGCAGAAGTCAGGATTGATAACAAGTATGGCTATATTAATGCTTCTAATGAGATGATTATTGAGCCAGAGTTTGATAATGCTTTTGGGTTCTCCAATGGTATTGCAGAGGTGTGGGTAGATGGAGAAAAAGGTTATATAGATAAAATTGGCAGATTTGTCTGGAATTTAACTAAATAGGAGAATAGGGAGTAGGGAGTATGAAGAATAAAGAGATTTATTCTGTATAGGCAGGATAGTTTTTTTCCAGACCAGCGGTGTCTACAATTGTTTGGGGTTATACAGCGCTTTTCATTTGAGTAGACCACAAAATTATTTTTGGCACTTAGAGT
>NZ_CEZPJD010000538.1:0-5496 GCF_983059655.1 Okeania sp. | reverse complement strand
TACTCCCCTACTCCCCTACTCCCCTACTCCCCTACTCCCCTACTCCCCTACTCCCTCTTACTAACGAGAATAAGCTTGAACATATCTAAGTATCCCACGAGCGATCGCCTGTGCCATACGACTACGTTGACCAGGATCTGCAAGAATCCTAGAATCATAATTACCAGTAACAAAACCCACCTCTACCAATACAGCAGGCATCTTAGTCTTTCTTAGTACATAAAAACGAGCCCGCTTCACGCCACGATTATTCATTGTGGGGAAACTTTCCAACATACTATTCTGAATATATTGTGCTAGAGCTTGGCCACTTTGATAATAAAAAGTCTCTAAACCATTCACATCAGGACGACTCGCACTAATAGCATTAGCATGAATACTCACAAACAGATCGGCATTTACCCGATTAGCCAATTCTGCCCGTGGTGGTAAATCTAAATCCCGGTCTGTCTTACGAGTCATCACCACTTGTATATTATTCTGCTCCAGGATTTGAGCTACCTCCAATGACATGGGCAACACAATATCCTTCTCTCGCAGACCAAAACCCACTCCACCTAAATCCGTAGGTCCTCCATGCCCAGGGTCTATAACTATCATTAACCGTCCATCACGCTGAGGTAATCTATTATTCGGTAAAGGAAAGCGACGATTACCATTATTAGTATTAGAAGGGCGGTCGTTGCGACGAGGCCAGGGGAAAGGCCACCGTCTCGGAAGTAAATTCCCTGAAGAATTTCGAGGTAATCTATTCTGAGGAGAAGAATTTTGGGGTAATGAATTGTTTCCCCGTTGGAATAGTGAAGGTCTAGAATTAGAAGATTGCTCTCTAGGATCTGGCTGCCAACCAGGAGGAGTAGTGCCAATATTACCCCAACCCATAGGTAAAGATAACTGTTGTGGGGTAAGCTGAGTTACTTGAGCAATTTTAATATTAGTAGCAGGCTTAACCAGAATAGTTACTGTTTCTGGATCTTCTTGACGTATTTTTGCCCAAACTAGAGGACTGCCAACCCGTCTGCCAGGTAACTTTAACCGGTCATCTACCTTAGCACCATATATTGTAATTCCATAGGCATCCTCTTCAGAATCCCAACCACTCCTATAGTTCAGAGGTCGATCTCCTGTAATTACTAAGTCAGTACCATTTTTCAACTCTACTGACTTAACAACTGCAAAACCATTAGCTTGATTAATTGTTGGTGGTGTTTCTCCTTGAGGCCATATTGCTACTCCACCTGCATAAGCACGAGCTTGCCATTGAGTTTTAGTATCTGGAAGACTCACTGTCAAACGAACTACTGCAGGTGTTGTTGAAAGCTGAGTAAGTTGAGTAATTGTTAATCCAGATTCGTTAAATCTTTGATTTGACTTGACATCTTTTGCTGTGAGAGTAGCATTCAGAACATCAATGGTCATCCAAGTACGGTCAACACTCTGCTTAAGTTCTATTTCTGGTAGTTGACCGCTCGTTTGTAGAACTAATCCCTCTGGCTTTACTTGGACATTTTCTACAAGAGTTGGCGTACCAGTGGTAGCAACTTGATTAACAGGATTGGGGTTTCTTGGTCTTAGTATATTTTGATTACTTGGTCTCTCTATTCTGCGAGGAAGTAAAGACGGTCTTTGAGGTGGTAATGGTTGAGACTGAGAATTTTGAGGTAGTGCGGGTGGAGACTGAGGACTTTGAGGTAGTGCGGGTGGAGACTGGGAGCTTTGAGGTGGTGCGGGTGGAGACTCGGGTGTAAGGCTAATATCTGAACTAGAGGTAATTTTTTGAGGTGTGGGTATTTGTACAGTCCATTCGCTAGGAGAGATACCCCGAAATTGTACCTGTTTTGGATCTAGAGTATAGCCATTATTTAATTCTACGACAATCCGAGCTGTTTGAGAATTAAATTGTCCTACTCTAACTGCCTTAACTGCTCCACCGACAACTTGAGAAGTCCTGATACCACCTAAAGTTGTGCCAGGCAAATCTATAACTAAGCGAGTTGGGTTAGTTATGAGTTGTGCTTTTGGCTGAACACCTCCTTCAGTAGTAAAGGATAGTCGATTCTGATTTGCTTGAAACTGCCAAGATTCTAGGGTAGCAGCTTCCGTAGGACTTCCAAGTACAAAAACACTGAGTATACTTGGAAGTAGATAGCGTACCATTAGGTTTTTTCCCATCTGGTTACTTTTTAGAGATATAAAACGATTTCCTGGATATATATTTTTCATATGCAAGTTTAATACTTTTTGAACTCTTCTAGATATAGATACCTAGATATATAGATGTATTGATATATCCCTGATAATTTTTGGCGAACAGAATAATCATTAACCTGTAGAATTTACTCATACACCAGATTTACACTTCAATAATGACTTTTAGCATAACTCGAGGAACATACTATCATATAACTTTCTAAATAGTTGTCAGTTATTCCAGATAAATTTGTCAATTTGGACAATTTTTTTGATTTTTTGTCCGTAGCTGCGGGTATTATAGCGGTTTTCTGTTGTATTGATTAGAGTGAAGAAGTTTGATGATGATATTACTGTATTTAACTAGATATCAGCGCTTCAGCATTTTCCGTACCGGAATGATCCGCAAATAGCTTTGTGATTTTTGACCGGAGCTATGGGTCAGAAGTCAATAATCAGGAGTCAGGAGTCATATCAAATCCGGTAGCATCGGTGTAATTAGATGGGGAGTAGGGGAGATGGGGAGATCGAGAAATATTTGGTAATGGTTGAAGATGGAACATTTTTTTAACCGAATTAAACGGATTTGATATCAGGAGGGAAGAGAATTGAGAAAGATTTGCATATTGGCGCTTAGATGAAAAGTTTTTTATACCGAATTAAGTGGAGCTGATATTATGCATTCGCTTTTGATACAACTGTGCCTATGCTAATTGATTGGAGTTTGAACTAGCTATTAGCTTGAGTGTATTCAGCTACTGCTGATTGCTTATTTGAAGCTGTCAAAAATAAAAAGATGAGGATGCTAATTTGAAAGCTGCATGGTTAATTTCAGACCATAAAAATGGGAAATAACTTTATAAACTTTGAGGCATTTCTGCGATCGCACCATAGTTTGAGAATTTGTAGTGACTTTAAAAGCTCTTTAGACATCTCCAAAAATTAAAAATAAAATCAATTCTTATCCATAAATTATCAATTATTCTTCCCTGTTCCCAGCTCCGGTGTTCCCTGTTCCCTCTTTTCTGGAGATGTCTTTTGCATCTTGAGAAATCATACTAAAGTGTATCCAGCAATCTCTACCCTTTTGTTTAGCTTCATATAAAGCTCTATCAGCTTGGCCAATAAATGAGTGGAGTGTTCGATCAAATGAAGGAATTTGAGTCGCAACACCAAGACTGATAGTAACTATTTGTTCTTTCCCATTAGAATGAGAAATACCTAAAGCTTTAATAGCTGATTGAATCTGTGCTGCTACTTCACAAGCCTTACTTTGGTCAGTATTTGATAAAATTACAGCAAACTCTTCGCCCCCATAACGAGCTAGTAAGTCTGCCGGACATTTCAAAACCCCTTGAGCTGTATGAGCTATTTTCATCAAACATTTGTCTCCTTCTTGATGACCGTGAACATCATTGTATAGTTTGAAATAATCCACATCAAGCATAATGAGAGATAAAAATTCCTTTTGTCTTGCCATTCGTCGCCATTCTTGGTCTAAAAATTCATCGAAGTAACGGCGGTTAGGAATTTGAGTTAAACCATCAAGTCGAGCTAGACGTTCTAATTTGAGATTTGCTTGTTTAAGTGCATGCAGGGTGTTACCTAACTCATCTGCTTGTGAGCGAGTTTGAGCGAGTAGATGGGAATGCTCTAAAGCAACACTAAACTGAGCTGCTAATTGTTTGACAAATCTAATTTCAGTAGGAGTCCATTCACGGCTATTTTCACAATGATGAATACAAAGCAGTCCCCACAGTTTTGAACCCATCATTAAAGGCATAATAATTTGTGCTTTAATTTGAAATTTTTCTAAGATTTGAATATGACAATCTTTTAAACCAGCATTATAAATATCTGTCAAAACTTGCATGCGTCCCTGTTGATAATAGATTGCATACTGTTCGCCAAAACAATAATCGTTGACTTTGATCGAAAGCGTAGAATCATACATGGGTAAAACGCTTTCAGAAACAAACTCTCCATAGCAGTAGTTACTTTCTGGGTGGAAGCGGAATATTCCTACGCGATCGCTCTCGAGAGCTTTTCTAACTTCTTTGGCAGTGGTTTTAAATAAGGTATTGAGGTCAAGAGATTCACGAATTTCTGAAATTAAATTGAATAAAATCATTTGTTGCTGGCTAGCTGCTCGCAAATCTTTTGCTGTTTGTTCGACTGCAGCTAGTTGTTCTGCTTGCTGCACTGCGAAGCCCAGTTGAACAGCTATTTGAGTCAAAAAATTTACTGCTGTAGTTTCCCACTCACGGGGTTTGGAATGCTGATAGGCAGTCAGAATACCCCATAGTTTTTGTTTGACAAAAATGGGAGCAGTGGCATATGCTCGGATGTGAAATTGTTCTAATATTTCAATATGGCATTGGGATAACCCTGCTTGATAAATATCTTTTACTACGAGTGTTTCATTACTGCTATAGCGACCACCTTGATTCTTTTGAAGATAACAATCATTCCAGACAGTGCTTTTGTATGTAAATTCTAGTTCATCCCAACCAACTTCAGCAAATTCAAAGTCACCGACAAATTCGCCTTCCCAGTCTTCATTAAAACGATATACTGAGACTCGTTCCACACCTAAAAGTCTACAAGTTTCTTTTGTGGTTGTCTGAAATATTGTTTCTAGGTCGAGAGATGCTCTAATTTTGCTGATAACTCGATATATTGCTTTCTGTTGTGCATAGATTTGCTCTAGTTGCTCAGTTTTTTCGTGTAGTTGAGCTTCTAAATTATCAATAGTAGGTAATCTCAATAACCTAGATATTTGATTAATAATTTGACGGCCGATAGTAGGTAATATAGATTGAGGTATTATTTTATTCATCAGAATTTTCTATAAAAAATTATAAGCTAAATATAGCACTTTAAAAAAAAAGTCTGTGTAACCGTATTCTATTAGATATTGATATTTTTTTATTGAAAAGCGGAGCCATTGAGTATTTAAATGTGAATAATTTTATACCTAATTTAGATATCAAATCCGCTGGCTAAGATTCCCGATCGGTCGGAGCATTCTAATTCCCTTTGTTACCATACTGTCTGTAAGGGCAAACTTTAGGAAAAACCTAAAATTATCGACTATTAAGCTGTTCAGCATTTATAGCAGTTTTCACTCGTATTAACTACAAACTTTCAAAAAATATGCCCATTGTTTTTCAATCTCAAACAATGAACAATTAATAGTTAAAATCAATAAAAATGTAGTAAGCATTTAGACATCAGCTATGAGTTATTAGCTTACAGCGCTTTTCATTTGAGTAGACCACAAAATTATTTTTGGCACTTAGAGTA
>NZ_CEZPJD010000537.1:2702-5506 GCF_983059655.1 Okeania sp. | reverse complement strand
AGATGTATCTCAAATCAATCCTTCGGAGCCATTATTACCTCGTTTAGCTTGGAATAGTCAGGTGGCTTTTTTCAGAGCGATGTTTAGAGCAAAGAAAGCTTTGGATAACATTGATAGAGAGTTCGATACCATCAAAAAATAAAAAAAGACATAATTGTGTTAGTTAGATGCAGTTTAAAATTGTTCTAACCCTTGCAGTTCTAGGGAAAGCCAGACAATAATATAAATGCAAATAGACAAGAGCAAGTCTAATTGCAAAGTAACAAATTTTATTTAAGGAGCAACTGAAAAGTGGCTAACATTAAAATCTCTGACTTACATCCTGCTGGTGCTAACTTCTTCTTAGATTCTGAAAGTTATATGCATGAGCTAACTGACGATGATTTATATACAACAAGGGGTGGTAGTGTCACTACTCTTGCTGCTACATTGACAAGCCCTGCTTGTGCTATTGGTGCCGCTATAACCATGAGCGCGGTAGCTTTAGCCGTTGGACTTGCTAATCGTCCACCAAAATAAGCTTTGGGTTTAACACTTTATACAACGCTAATTTGAAATGATTCAACGAATTAGCTGTATAAATAATACTCCAATAGTTGAGCGTAGCAGATCAAGTTTATCTACAGTGATGGTTTGATCAAAATACTCAACTTGCTTCTTAAAAGGTTTGGTCTCCAAACTCAACCGCAAAAATAGGATTTGGAAACCAAACCCCTACAGTTTTTTGTTCACGAATCATTTCATATTAATTTTGAATAAAAATATGACTTTTATTTTAAGCTCTCACAATATTTTTGACTACTTATCAGAGCATTCTCTGTGTAGTAAACAAGAAGAAACTTTCAGCACAGTTGAACAAGTAAATGCTAAAAATTTTAACTTGCTAGTAACCTTGGTTGATAGTCGAAAACTACTGGTGAAACAAGAACGTCATCATCAACAAGGAAAAACTATAGGTGAGTTTCAGCATGAATGGCAATTTCACAATTTTTTAAATCAATTTCCCCAATTTGAATATTGGCGCTCGTTTTTGCCAAAAGTGGTACATTTTGATTTAGAAAATTCTATTATTGTCTCTACTTACTTGGATGATTATCAGAATTTAATGAATTTATATACCCAGGAAAATAATTTTCCAGAGCAAATTTCTACAGAAATTGGTAAAGCATTAGCTACTATTCATCGCGATACTTTTAATTGTCAAAAATATAGAGAATTTTTTGCTCATCAAACGAATAACTTAACAAATGAACAAGTAAACAAATTTGTCAATAATTTAGAAAGAATAACACCAGAAATTTTTGGAATAGTACCAGCAGATGGATTAAAATTCTTTGCTCTTTATCAAAGATATGATAGTTTAGGCCAAGCGATCGCTCAATTAAGTAATACTTTTAATCCCTGTTGTTTGACTCACAATGATTTGAGCCTAAACAATATTCTACTACGCACAAATTATCAGGAAGAAAATCAGAATATTGTCAAATTAATAGACTGGGAACGTTGTGATTGGGGAGACCCTACTTTTGATGTAGGAACTTTAATTAGTAGTTATTTACAAATTTGGTTGAATAGTTTAGTTATTAGTAAATCTTTAAGCATAGAAGAATCTTTGAATTTAGCAACAACACCTTTAGAATTATTACAACCTTCTATTGCTAATTTTATCTTGACTTATCTCAACACTTTTCCAGAAATATTAGAACACTTTCCTAATTTTATTCCACAAACAATACAGTTGGCCGGATTTAGTTTAATTCAGCAAATTCAGGCAATGATTCAGTATCAAAAATCTTTTGGTAATACAGGTATTGCTATGTTGCAAGTTGCGAAGACATTATTATGTCGTCCACAACAATCTATTTCCACAATTTTTGGTACTGCTGCTCCTAAGTTAAGTCAATTTTCTAGTAAGCATTCAGCCGTCAGCTATTAGCTCTCAGCTATTAATTTTGGGGAAGATAAAAGCAACCTTTGAAATTGAGAAAGAATAAAAAGTTACTGCCAAAGTCCCCTGACTAAACCTTAGAAGTAATTGTGACTAATTGCTGTTAACGTAGTTATTCCGGAGAAGACTAGCTGACTACTAATAGCTGTTTGCTCAGCATTCCGCAGGAAATGCTTACGTTTTCTACTTCATTTAGTTAGTGTTGCACAGTGATAAATGAAGCAGCACTCTTGAGTTTAAGTAAAATAACTAGTAAGCATTCAGCCGTCAGCTATTAGCTCTCAGCTATTAATTTTGGGGAAGATAAAAGCAACCTTTGAAATTGAGAAAGAATAAAAAGTTACTGCCAAAGTCCCCTGACTAAACCTTAGAAGTAATTGTGACTAATTGCTGTTAACGTATAATAGCTGTTTGCTCAGCATTCCGCAGGAAATGCTTACGTTTTCTACTTCATTTAGTTAGTGTTGCACAGTGATAAATGAAGCAGCACTCTTGAGTTTAAGTAAAATAACTAGTAAGCATTCAGCCGTCAGCTATTAGCTCTCAGCTATTAATTTTGGGGAAGATAAAAGCAACCTTTGAAATTGAGAAAGAATAAAAAGTTACTGCCAAAGTCCCCTGACTAAACCTTAGAAGTAATTGTGACTAATTGCTGTTAACGTAGTTATTCCGGAGAAGACTAGCTGACTACTAATAGCTGTTTGCTCAGCATTCCGCAGGAAATGCTTACGTTTTCTACTTCATTTAGTTAGTGTTGCACAGTGATAAATGAAGCAGCACTCTTGAGTTTAAGTAAAATAACTAGTAAGCATTCAGCCGTCAGCTATTAGCTCTCAGCTATTAATTTTGGGGAAGA
>NZ_CEZPJD010000537.1:0-2602 GCF_983059655.1 Okeania sp. | reverse complement strand
CTAGTAAGCATTCAGCCGTCAGCTATTAGCTCTCAGCTATTAATTTTGGGGAAGATAAAAGCAACCTTTGAAATTGAGAAAGAATAAAAAGTTACTGCCAAAGTCCCCTGACTAAACCTTAGAAGTAATTGTGACTAATTGCTGTTAACGTATAATAGCTGTTTGCTCAGCATTCCGCAGGAAATGCTTACGTTTTCTACTTCATTTAGTTAGTGTTGCACAGTGGTAAATGAAGCAGCACTCTTGAGTTTAAGTAAAATAATAGGAATAAAAAAAATATGCAATTACTAGATTTTTCTCCAGTTCAGCAAACTACTAAACCCGAAGATAGATTGCAGAATGTCTTAGAAGATATTGTGCAAAAAGTTGAAATCAAACCTAACTTCTGTATTCAACATCCAAACTATAAACCATTTGAATTACCTGATGATGTTGTGTCTCGTTTTCAAAATTTACCAAAAGAAATACAGAATAAATATATAGGTCTAATTCTGCGGAGTTTTCTCTACAGAGTTTATTACAATAGTTCGATGAAACCTACTTCAGAATCAGAACTAGATGAACATCGTTTACAGCTAGATTTAGAAAACAATACATTTTTAGGAATATATATGGAGTTTTATGAAAAGCTCCATAAAAGTAATCAAGGAGAAGGTTATTTTGATGCTGATTGGCAAATTTTGAAAGAAGAAAATAATCGTACTTTAGTAGTGACTAAAGGTGGTTTAAAACTCCATATTGAAAGAGAAAAACATTTACAAACTTCTCAAAAAAATGCTGCTATTGGGGATTTAGTAGAAATTAAAATGCCAAAAAACTTAGTACAAAATGGTTTTTATATGGCAGTTAGTAATTCAGGACTACAGAGTTATGGAAGCTCAGAAAATAATTTAACTACGGTCAGAATTTATTTTAATTTAACTCCTGAAGGTACGATTGAAGTAATGAAAAACCTGACACAACAGTTGAACAAAAAAACTATTCCTTTTAGCTTTAAAGTTTTGTATAATCCTGATGAATATAAACGTTATGATTCAGGAGTTCTCTATTTTGATCGGGAATATTATGAATCAGTCTTACCAGTTCTAAAAAATGTTTATTCCCAAACAAAATTAGAGTTTAAGCCAGAAATTCCTTTATTCACCAAACAATTAGCACCAGGATTAGGTTTAGCTGAAGAACCCGATCAAAAGTTTAGTATTCAGGAAAGTTTTGGTATGAACAGATGTCAAATTATAGCTAATGGTTTACTCAAAGCTTGGCATCAAGGCGATCGCTCACCAGAGAATCGTATGAATGCTATTTTAGAGCAATTTAATTTGCTAGGAATTGACGTGCAACATCCCTATCTCAATGCCAATTCTGAGGATATATATCATTTTTAGAATCGGCTATTTTATTAATTTATCAAGGAGAATATTCAACAATGGCTCAAATTCAAATTTCCGACTTAAATCTATTAGGATTTGATTTATTTCAAGGGGAAGAAAGTTTTCTCAATGATTTAACCGATGATGTATACATTAGAGGGGGAATGTTTACTACTCCTATGACTAATATCAGCGTAATTGACATTCCAGCTTCTGAAGATATTTTCGTTCAATCAATCTCTTTTGTTTATTAATTTATTAGAGATGACTAATTCTGAAATTATTATATAGCGCTTCTCTAATTTATGAGATGCAGTTTTAGATCCCCCCTAGCCCCCCTTAAAAAAGGAGGAAGCTTCAAAGTTCCCCTTAAAAAGGGGGATTTAGGGGGATCGTAAATGTACCTCATTTTTATGAGAAATTCTATATCAGGATAACAAAACAAAACTACAATCTACAATCAAACAATTCTACTTAGGAGAAAATAAAAAATGGCTAATATTACAATTTCTGAATTACGTCCTGCTGGGACTCAATTATTCTTAGATTCTGAGAGTTTTATTAATGAACTTACAAACGAGGAGTTTAACTTAACTAAAGGTGGAGCATCTGTAGTCCCAACTATTATTATATATCTCACACCTGGATATGCTCCCTATACTTATATTAAATTTAGATAGTTATAGCAAAAAAGATTTATAGAAAACATCATAAAAACTTACGCATAACCACCAAATATAGTAGAGGTTAACGGCTGTTAAACCCCTACAAATGTCAGATAATTTTTTTTTGCGTAAGTTCCGATCTTATAAATTAGTTCAGGGCTAGTATATTCTAGCTCTGATTTTTTATGGCTATTTTTATCTGAGGGGATGCCAAGCACAAAAAAGACATTAATTTCGGAATTAAATTACCTTAAAATACTTGGATAATCTACAAAAGTACTTTGTTGGAGCAAATATAAAATTACTGAGCAAAAATAATGACATAATTGTATCAATTCATGTTTTTTTTACTTCAAAAAATAGTTGTCAAACCTAAAAATATTAGTCATCATATTAATAGGATAAGAAAGCAAAAAACATTATCCACAATCAAACAATTATACTCTGGAGAAAACGAACAATGGCTAACATTGCAATTTCTGAATTACGTCCTGCTGGTACTGAGCTATTCTTAGATTCTGAAGGTTTCATTAGTGAACTTACAGATGAAGAATTAAACTTAACTAA
>NZ_CEZPJD010000536.1:1237-5522 GCF_983059655.1 Okeania sp. | reverse complement strand
GGGAAGCCAGAGGATGCTGCGCTTTTGAAGGATGGGAAGCCAGATGTTGCTTCGCTTTTTGTTGAACGGGGGAAGCCAGAAGATGCTGCGCTTTTTGTTAAAAGGGGGACTTAGAGGGCTTGGATGTAGCAAATGGGACTTCTCAGACAACCTCTCAAGGTTAAAGGTAGATTGCCAGTTTATGTGAAACACTAGTTTGTTCCTGGCTATATAAAAAGCTTAAAACTCAGACAACGCCAGATTTTTCCCTTTTCCTATTTCCTTTCTTTCTTCTTGCCTCTTCTATGAGCTAAAATAAATTTTGTAGAGTTAAAGTCAAGCAATGAGTTTAGAAAAAGATTTATTCAAGAACTATTTAATACCTGTGAAAGAAAAAGATTTATTTAAAGCTTTGGAAAAAGCTGCAAAAAAAGCTTCTAAAGCAAACATTTATGTGGTCAAAAAATCAGAGAATTATCGTTTAACTAAAAAAGCAGAAAAACAGATATTTTCCTTTAGTTCCAATTCTGCAAAGTGGTTAAAATCTCTAATAGTTAGAAAATAATTTTACTTTCTTTAAGTTTGACGGCAACTGCTAATTTTTATTGATATTTAGTCTATTAAAAATAAGGAATAGGGAACAGAGAGAAATTGATGGGGAAAACATTTTTCTTCTTAGTTAATTAATGAAATTTGAGATGACAAACTGATATAAAGAAAACTTAAAACTCAGACAACATCAGATTTTTCCCTCTTACCGAAAAATTATGGCCTAAAGCCTCCTTATTGCGGAAGTACTGATAACTGATGACTGATAACTGAAATGACCTTCTTTCTCGATCATGAGCAAAAATCCTCATCAAGTTTCTTTCAACGCTGGTTTAGCAAATAAATTAACATTAGACACTGAAGATGTTAAACAATTGCTGTTAGCTAATAACATCGCTACATTATCGGAAGCAGTAAAAGCACAAAAAATTAGCCTAGATTTAATAATTAAGGCATTACAAGATAATTCATCAGAAATACAATGGAAAGCTTATGCTTTTTTGCAAGAAATAGAAGAGCCTCAAGTTATACAGGCATTGTCAGAATATCAATGGGAAGCAGCTAGACTTTTAGAATTATATGTAAATGGTAATAGAAAATTTATTAGGGCTAATTTGTGTAATGCTGAATTAATGGATGTTGATTTGAGTCAGATTAATTTAAGTTCAGCTAACTTCAAAAATTCTGACTTGAGAAATACAAATTTTAGTCATGCTAATTTGCAAAATGCTAATCTAACAGAAGCTTATTTAAGCTGTTGTAATTTCAGTCATGCTTGTTTGAAAGGAGTTGATTTTAGTCATGCTTTTATGTGGGGAGCTAACCTCAGTCATGTTGACTTAAATGGAATGTATTTAGTAAATATAAACTTCAGTCATGTCAATTTACAAAATGCCAACTTAAGTCAGGCTAATTTAAGTTATGCTAACTTGAAAAGTGCTGATTGTTGTGATGCAAATTTGAGAAAAATTATGCTCAAAAATGCGAATCTAAGTAACATTAATTTGACTAGGGTAAATTTACAGGAAGCTAACCTAATAAATACTAATTTAAGTGGGGCTAATCTTCAAGAAGCTGACCTGAAAAACGCTAATTTTAAATATGCAGAATTATGGGATGCTAATTTGAGTAGAACTAATTTTTTTGGTGCTGACCTGAGTAATGCTAATCTAGAATCTGCAAATCTTCAGGATGCTAATTTAGAAAATACTAACCTTGAGAATACTAATCTGGAAAATGCTAATTTAGTAGGCTGTAAATTACCAATGGATAATGGGTAATTGATAATGGATAATTGATAATTAATCGCGCTCTAGGTAATTATCTATTATCCATTAATGAACGTAGGTTTATCTAAATTTGGAGGCGGGTTGATCTAAATCTAATGTTGAGCAATTAACTTAACGTGGAACCCGCCCCTCTCTGAAAACTTTTGACTTTTATTTTTTGACTTATGACTTCGCTAACTCTGCATATGTGTTGTCATATAATGTCTACGAGTGAACTACCCCACCGTATAGACGGATGGGGCTTCTGAACTCAAAGGGGAATGCCTCAAGACAGACTTACGTCCACCTTTTGGTCTTACTTCCCCTCCTCCAGCAGCAGTCCTGGTTCCCAAGACCGATATTTCTCTGATGCCTTCTGCCCTAATATTTTTGGAAGCATTTTCGTCTCGATCATGGTGAGTACCACAACTCGGACAAGTCCACTCTCTCACATCTAATGGCATTTCTGATATTTGATAGAGACAATTAGAGCAAGTTTTAGAGCTAGGAAACCATCTATTAATCTCTACTAATAAACCACCTTTTTGTTGCAGTTTATAGTCAACAAAATTGATAAACATTCCCCAACTCACATCAGAGATACTTTGAGCTAAGTTGTGATTACATTTGCGCAGCATTCCGTAGGAAACCATACCCTTGATGTTCAGATTTTCAACAACTACTACTTGATTATCATTAACGATTTTTCTTGATAATTTATGTAGAAAGTCTTGACGGGCATTACTAATACGTTCGTGAACTTTAGCTACTAGCGATCGTGCTTTTTCTCTTGAAATACTATCTTTCTTTTTACGAGCTAATTTCGCCTGTTTTCGAGCTAAGTTTTTTTGATGTTTTTTGAAGTGTTTAGGGTTAGCATACTTAGATGTTTTTTCGCCATCATGAGTAATACAAAAGTCTTTTAGTCCTAAGTCAATGCCAACAACTTTACCTGTAACAATCACTTCAGGGATTTTTTGTTTGGTGTCAAATAATAATGAAGCATAATACTTTCGGGTGGGTGTTTTAGTAATTGTTACGGTTTTAAGTTGTCCATCAAATAGCCTATGAATTGAAGATTTTATCACTCCAACTTGAGGTACTTTCACTCCTTTATCTACTACTTGGCAGTTTTGAGGATATTGACAGGATTGCCTCTTTTGATAAGACTTGAATTTGGGATATTTAGCTCTACCTTCAAAAAAGTTCTTGAATGCTTTGGTTAGGTTGAGAGTGGTTGACTGCAAAACTTGAGAATAACACTCTTTTAGCCACTTAGTTTCTTCTGAGTTCTTAAGTTTAGGTAACACTTTGTTTAGTGCTACTCGACTCAACCCTTTACCTGTTTCTTTGTAAGTTTCGTTGCACAGATTCAAAGCATAATTCCACCACCATCTGGAACACCCCATTACTTGGTTTAGTTTCTGGGCTTGCTCAGGAGTTGGATATATTCTGACTTTTACAGCTCTGTACAATGATTTCACACAAAACATAGTTTATGGTAAAAGTATAACACAATAAAATTGCGTATTGGATGCTACGCAGTTTATTTATTTGTAGGGCATTCATCCCTAACCTTTAGAAGATGAGGGAATTCTGCCCAACATTCTGTTAATATTTTTCCACATTACAGAATAATTAAGGTTTAAATCCTCTCATGAGCAAGGAGAAACAAGAAAAAATTTTCCTTTTATTCAATCCTCTTCCTTTTAGTAATTATCAATTATCAATTATCAATTATCCATTATCCATTATTCATTATTGAAACGGAGATTTAAGTCTTGGGTATAGATCTGCGCAGCTATGTATACATAGATAATTTGCAACCTCAACACGCCGCTTATATTGGTACAGTGGCCCTTGGCTTCTTGCCCCTACCTGGGGATACCTCTCTGTGGGTGGAGATTTCACCAGGTATTGAAATTAATCGGATTACTGATGTGGCCCTCAAGTCTAATTCTGTTCGGCCAGGGGTACAGTTTGTGGAACGACTTTATGGTTTACTAGAAATTCATTCCAGTCGTCAGGGAGATACGAAAGCTGCTGGAAAGGCTATTTTACAAGCTTTGGGAGTGGCAGAACGCGATCGCCTCAAACCTCGTATTGTCTCTAGTCAGGTTATCCGGAATATTGATTCCCACCAAGCACAATTGATTAATCGTAATCGTCGGGGCCAAATGCTTTTGGGTGGACAAACTCTCTATGTATTAGAAGTACAACCTGCTGCTTATGCTGCTTTGGCTGCTAATGAAGCGGAGAAAGCGGCTCTAATTAATATTTTGCAAATTCAAGCTGTGGGTAGTTTTGGCAGGCTTTATTTGGGAGGGGAAGAACGAGATATTTTGGCAGGTTCTCGAGCAGCTTTGGAGGCCATGCAAAATGTTTCTGGTAGGGAACATACTGATAAAGCTCAAGAATGAATGAAGGCAGAAGAGAAAATTGCTGATGGATAGTCAAAGAAAGGCCACTTCTTGTCTGATAACTTCAAA
>NZ_CEZPJD010000536.1:0-1137 GCF_983059655.1 Okeania sp. | reverse complement strand
TTCATTTTCTGTTCCCTACAAAGTATGAGAATTGCTATATGATAATTATGCATAGGTACTTAAAAATTTGTACATAACCAATTTTGTTAAAACTTGTTCCTTAGATAGAAATTGCTATAAATTTAACAATGTCAGAAAAACTTAAATTAATGATTGTTGATGATGAATCTAATAATTTGGATTTACTATATAGGACTTTTAGACGTGAATTTAAAGTTATTAAGGCAGAAAGTGCTACTGTAGCGATGGAAATTCTCGAAGTTGAAGGGGAAATGGCTATTATTATTTCTGACCAAAGTATGCCAGATATGACAGGTATTCAATTTCTGATCAAAACAAGAGAGAGCTTTCCTGATACTATTCGTATTTTGTTAAGTGGTTATGCTGAAGAACAAATAAATTCTGACGTTGATGAGATGAAACAGGCTGATATTTTTAAATGTGTAACTAAACCTTGTTCCCTTCCAGAATTGAAAGAAGTTATTGGAGAATGTGCGGAATTATATAGGGCTAAAAAGAGTTTATAAGAAAGAATAAAATACCGAAAGTTTGTCATTTCAGTTATCAGTACCTCTGTCTGTTTGTGCAGCATTTCGTAGGAAAGTTAGAGGCTTGAAATATTGAACTTTATTTTTTTTCATCCCCTTGCAGAAGGCGCAGCAAAGAGGAGGCTTGAGACCTTAATTTTTGGGTTGAAAAAGTTTAGCAATTGTGTTGTTATTGTCTAGAAAATATAATAGTTTTTAAGTTTGTCGAAAGTCATTTCAGTTATCAGTACCTCTGCAATAAGGAGGCTACGAAAATACGGAACTCTCTATTGTCTTTTGGTCGATTGGATATGGCTCTGAGACCTCCCCATCCTACTCTTCGGGAAGCTGCGCTAACGACCACTTTTTATCCTCTGAATATCGAATTAGAGATGAGGAGCTGGGAACATTATTTACTTAGCTGGAATTGCTAAAACTAAATAATTCAACATTGAAAAACCAGCACAAAATTTATGTATAAAATAAAATATAATTAAAAATTGTTAAGCTTAGACATTATCTATAGCAGTGAAAGGAAAGGGTGCGGACAGATAAAAAGCTTAAAACTCAGAAAACAGAAGATTTTTCCTTCTTCTTTCTTCCCTCTTCC
>NZ_CEZPJD010000535.1:0-5538 GCF_983059655.1 Okeania sp. | reverse complement strand
CCCCACTCCCCTCCCCCACTCCCCCACTCCCTTACTCCCCTACTCCCTCTTTATGAAAAACAGATAAATTAATGATGAGAATTTGATTAAAAGTATATAAATTGCTTCTAAATTGGCAATAATTAATAATTTATTTGAATGAAAGCTAATATACTTGACTGAGCGTTCTGTTATTGCTAGGGTAGTTATATAAACAAAAAATAACCATCAATTATCAATTTATAGAAGTTTGGATTGTCCACAACGGGAAAACTACCTGTTATGTCATTCTTTAATAAACTTCTAACGCTGAAATTTGTGTGATTGTCTTTGTAATTTCTGGAATAATCGTTCCAAAAAAACTGATAAATCTCACTCAACAGGAGAAGCAAAAGTGCCGATGAAGCTCTTAGATCTAGATATACTTCCTTCTTATTTACGCCAAACGATCGCTATGCGAGAGTTGTCAGAAGAGCAAAAACTATTCTGGCAGGGAGACTCAGCTCAAGCAGTCTTTATTGTTAAGACTGGGCGACTCAAAATAGTGCGCTACAAAAGTTGTGGAACAATAGTGAGGTTATGCACTGCTATAGCAGGAGATATTTTAGCCGAGACAACACTTTTTTCTAGTAGATATACCAATACAGCCATTGCAGAAACAGCCTCACAAGTAATGGTTTATCCAAAGAAACATTTCTTAGCAGCTTTGCATAGCTATCCCGACTTAGCTCAAGATTTCATGGCAATTTTAGTCAGAAAAAATCAATGCCTACAACACCATCTAGAGTTACGGGATATCAAGACTGCCCACGAACGAGTGCTTCAATATTTATCCCAGATAGCTAGACTTTCTAATCAGACATTTGTCAATTTAGATAGACCTTTCAAAGAAATAGCTGCTGAGTTAGGGTTAACCCCAGAAACTCTATCCCGTGCCCTCAAACGCTTAGAAAGAGACGGTTTGATTAGTCGCTCTCAGCGTGCGATTGCCCTAAATAATTAGGGCCTGCTGAAAAAATTGGTTGGTGGGGGTAGGAAACGGGGATGGGTCGATTTGTGGAGAAACAGGCAAAGGTTTCGGCCATTTTATATGAAGAAATTTTCTTGAATTTCAGCAGAAGATTTCAGTAAATTGATACCAATAAAAGCCATAAACGTAGAAGATAAACTGAATATAAAAGGCTCCATTACCGTAAGCTATCTTGACTTTTAGCTTTATGAGCGCAAGCCCTAATTATGTTATGTCTGGTTGAATAGTTAGAAGTAGGGGAGTCACTTCAGTTATCAGTTATCAGTTGGCCTCCTATGGTTGGGAACGGGCAAGATACTCATTCCACAAAACTATTAAAATCATCCTGCATTTATACCACGCCTACAATTCAGACAACGTAATATTTTCCTTCTTCCTTCTGCTATACAAAAAATCACAAGGAGAAAATATGATATCACAATCTAATGTAATTCCTCAATCATCAAAAATACCAGATCAGCCAGAATCTAGCAAACTGTTGATATCAAGTAAACAGAATAATTGGCAAGGTATTTTGCTACAACGTCTATACTATTCCGCAGCAGAAAGTAAATTTTCCTTACCTGCAATACCAAAAGAACTACTAATAATTCATTTAGACTATCCTTGTCATATAGAGCGATCGCTAAAAGGAAAATATGACCGGGGGAGAATAGTGCCTGGAGATATAACTGTTGTGCCCAGTGGAGAAGTTTCTCAGTGGCATATTCAAGGAAACCCAGATTTGTTATACATATATTTAGCACCTTCCCTCATGGAAAAAGTTGCGACTGAAGTAGTAGAAGTAGACCCCCAACGAATTGAACTCGTAGATAGATTTACTCTGCGCGATCCATTTATTCGTCAGGTTGGTTTACTGCTACTAGGGGAACTAGAATCAGGAGGAGTAGCAGGTAGGTTATATGCAGAATCATTAGCATATTCATTAACAGTTCACTTAGTCCGCGAATATTCTACTATGAGTTTAGAAGTTAATGAGTACCGAGGAGGATTATCAAAATATAGGCTTCGCCAAGCAATTGAATATATTAATGAACATTTAGACCGAGATTTAAAACTAGCTAGAATTGCTGCTGTAGTTGGTATGAGTCAGTATCATTTTTCCCGGTTATTCAAGCAATCAATGGGTATTAGCCCCTATAAATATGTCATTCACCAAAGAGTAGAACTAGCAAAAAAACTATTGAAACAGCAAAATATCAGCATTACAGAAATTGCTTTTCAATGTGGTTTTTCTCATCAAAGCCACTTAACTAAAATATTTCATCAACTCACAGGTACTACTCCAAAACAATACAAAAATCAAGTTATTTAAGAAGGCAGAGGGAAGAAGGCAGAAGGAAATAAAGAATAAAGAGGAGGAAAAGGAGAAAGTTTTTTATCACTAATTATCCGGACATGATATTATTTAAAGTAGATTTAATCGTGAATAAATCTGTACATTTTCATAAATAAAAATTTAGTTTTATAGGGATAAAATCACAATAATTGTTTAAAATAATGTATAAAATACTGTTTGTAAAAGAAGTGTTGAATCCAGAGGTAGTATAGTAGATTAACACAGCTAAAACTGTGCAATAGATTTTTGTCTCTAGGTGTCTTGATCGATGGATAATTACTTAACTTGGTCTAATACCTCTTCATTTATAAAGAAAATATTTTCCTTAAGTTCGATCCTTTTCTTTCAAGGACAGGTAATTATCCATTATTAATTGTTCATTATCAATTGTTGAACTCCCCTACTCCCTACTCCCTAAAATAAAGGATAAAATATATGTTATCAAATAATTCAAGTCATCAAGTACAAATCAAGATGAATAAAAATAAGCAGAATAGCAAACTGTCTAGTATTCAAAAGTTAGCTCGGTCAATTAATGACCGACTCAAATCAAAATTGTCTCGCCGTGTAGTTTTATGTGTTTTCACTAGCATTATTGTCATTGAAACCATTATTTTAATCCCCTCTGTCAAAAGAAGAGAACAAGAAATTCTATCTCAAATGAAGCAAATGTCTTCTGGGAAAGTTGCTTGGATTTTGATTACTTATCCTAATGCTTCAAATACAGAGCTTGTCAATTATTTATCAGAATTGATGGAACATAATGCTTCAATTTTAGGAGGTGCTGTTTATGATTCTAACAAACAAAAAGTAGGTGCATTTGGTGAGTCTCCAGAATTGTCACTTTCTGAAGTAAATAATTCCAAAAAACTATTCATTTCCACCAGTAGTAATATTGCTCGTTATGATGACTTAATTTGGTCTGGAAAAGATATGCAAACAGACTATAGCATTATTATTCGCCATGATGCTTCTAATGTCAGACCAGAATTACTTGCTTATATTTATCGAATTATTGGTTTAGTTATTATCATATCTCTATTTTTGACAATTACAGTTTGGCTATGTTTAGAACCAATTGTAATTAATCCTATTCTCCAATTAAGGAGCGATTTGAATAAAGCAGGGGAAGCAATATATAACGACCGAGAAGCACCTACATTTAGCTCAATTTCTCTCCACAGACAAGATGAATTAGGAGAAGTAATTAATGCCTTTGAATTAATGTTTGTCAAAATTTCTCAAGCAATTAGCGAGCGAAAAAAAGCCGAAGCAGCTTTACAGGAAAGTCTAGAAAAAGTCAAAGCTTATTCTCAAGCTCTTAATTATGAATTACAGCAAGGTCATCAGATGCAGAAGAATTTTCTGCCTGCAAAAATTTCGCAACAAAATGGTTGGGAAATTGCTAGTTTCTTTCAACCAGCTAGACAAGTTGCTGGTGATTTTTATGATGTATTTGAGCTTTCCAGTCATACAGTAGGATTAGTAATTGCTGATGTTTGTGATAAAGGAGTAGGGGCAGCATTATTTATGAGTTTATTTCGTAGCTTAATTAGAGTTTTTTCTGGTCAAAATTATTTTGAAGAAATGAATGAGGATTTAGGAGGTGAACAAGATAAGTTTTATTTAGATAGAGGTCTAGCTACTGAAGATTGTTATAACGCTTTGAAGGCTGTATGTTTGACTAATAATTATATTGCGAAAAATCATGGCGAAGTGGGAATGTTTGCCACACTCTTCTTTGGAGTTTTAGACATAAATAATGGTAAAATAACTTATATTAATGGTGGTCATGAACCACTATTTATTATTGACGCTGGAGGAAAAATCAAAGAGGAGTTAAATTCTACAGGCCCAGCAGTTGGAATGTTGCCCGATATGAAATTTAAAATTGAACAAACTCACTTAGAAGCTGGTGAAATTTTATTAGGTTATACAGATGGAGTACCAGAAGCTCGTAATAGTAAGGGTGAATTTTTTTCTAATGATAAACTCCGGTTACTTGCGGAGAAAAAAACAGCTTCTGCTGAAACTTTACTGAAAGATATATCTAGCAGTGTTTTAAATCATACTGGTAGTGCCACGCAATTTGATGATATTACTTTATTAGCTGTCCAACGACAGGCTTTAACAATTAACAATTAATAATTAATAATTAATAATTAGGGCTTGCTGAAAAAGTCTTTTTGCTCTCCATAGTAGTCAGTAGTCAGTAGTCAATAGTCAGGAGAAATGGTGGATTACAGAATATGTAGCTGGTATTCCCCCAAATTTTCCGCCGTTTCCTGCCAAAATACTAGATTTATGCACCTCTTGCCACCGAAAAGCTGGCACTTTTTGAGACCAAGAAATGCTACAACTAATATTAGTCAATGCTTTTGCTGACGCAAAGCTGTCGCTAAGGTATTTATTCAGCAAACCCTAATTAATTATTACCGAAAAATCGTGGGTATGCGCCTCCCCTTTTAAGGGGATAAAAAGCGGTCGAGAGATGGCGAGGAAACCTTGCCATCCCTCGACCGCTTATTTTTCCTTCTTCTTTACTTCCTTCTGCTATGACTAATACCAATTTGATAAATGTTTATTACAAATATCTGGACTGCTTCTAGTAGTCAATAATCAGTAGTCAGTAGAAGCAGCTATTATCATTATTTTTTACCATTAAATTATCAATTATAATACCTTGTACATTTAAATGAAAGATATTAGTTGACTAGATTATTCGTAACATTCTTTTTTCAAACTGGTATAAGACCTTTGAGTTGAATACAAATTACTTAGAAAGGACGTACCAATAATGTAATTCCCTGACGACCAATAACTGCAACTTCTTGACCAGGTTCAAGAGTCATATTATAACCTCTAAAAAGCATAGCAGGCCAATATGTAGCTTTGAATTTAACTCTTCCAGGTTGCTCAAAAGTAATCTTTTCATCCACTACACCAACTTGAGGTTTAGAAAATATTTTGGGAGTATTATTACTAAATTTCTGCATTACTATTTTTCCTTTATTTCTTAAATTTGAGTCAGTATTAATTTTTTTTATGCCCCCGTAGTTAGAAATTCTTGAAAAGCTTAAATACTTGATTTATTGTCCTTAAATAGCACTACATTTTGCTGATGTCGTTTTCCGGAGATTATTTAATTCGCAGTTCTAATAATTTTTGTAGATATATATACTTATACCAT
>NZ_CEZPJD010000534.1:0-5545 GCF_983059655.1 Okeania sp. | reverse complement strand
AATAATTCGGGTTTAAAGCCTCCCCTTTTAAGGGGAAAAAAGCGGTCTCCGGATGGCCAGGTCCCCTGCTCTTATCAGAGCCGCTCCGAAGATCGCCATATCCAATCAACCAAGAGAAGAAATAGTATTTCCTTATATTCAATTCCGTAACGGTTTTAACCTTCTTGTAATTATCAATTATCCATTATCAATTATCCATTAATGAAAGCATATTAGGCGATTTATGTGGTATGGCCGACGGGGTAAATATTTTTTGCTTGTTTCCTATCCTGCCTCCCCATCTTCCTTACCGAAAAATTGTGGTTTAAAGCCTCCCCTTTCAAGGGGATAATAAATAAAAATTTTCTTTTGAGTCAATCCTCTTCTTTTCAAGGAGAGGTAATTATTAATTATTCATTATTGAATACCTATTCCCTAAAACTATAAACATAAGTACTTTGTATCTGTAAGAAAATGCTGTATTAATTTTTTAACCTACTGAAACTTTTTTTGATTACCAATAGACATCTCCAGAAAAGAGGGAACAGGGAACAGGGAACAGGGAACAGGGAAGAATAATTGATAATTTATGGATAAGAATTGATTTTATTTTTGATTTTTGGAGATGTCTAATAAAAAAAATATAGTCATTAAGAAACCCTTGGTAAGGATTCAGGTATCTCAAACCCAGTTATAGAGAGAACTCTGAAAATGACTAACTCAGCAATTTAATAGTCTCATTCTCAATAATGACGAAAATAAAGGTTTGTAGCCATTTATAGCGCTGTGCGCTGGCAATAGGCAGTAGGCAATAGGCAGTAGGGGGGATAAAAAGCTGATTATATAAAACTTTTAGCTATTGGACAGTTCCTTAAATTTGTAAATATGCCAGCGCACATTGCTATATAATTGAGCATATAATTTGGCATATAATTGCCGGAAATGCTTATCCATCAAGATTTATAGGCTTTTCCATAGGATCTGAATCCTTACAACCCTTGTCTCAATCTTAACTGGAATGACTATAGTTTCCAGCAAGTATTTTAATTTATGAAAAGCAAAAAAAATAATTATTTTGATAAACAAAGTGCTTTGGTATAAAGCGTACTTAAAATATTCCATAAAAAAATTAGCGAGTTTCCCTTTTGCCTTCTTTACTTAAGCGATTAGTATATTGTTCACACAAATAATTTGTCATTATTTCCCCAACAAATTTATGACCTTCAATATTCCAATGACCTCCACAAGGAATCGCATTATCAAAACCATGCAAACATTTACCAGTTTTTTTAGCTTCATTCCAAATTGGTCCAGCTAAAGTATAAACTGGTATATTTTCCTCTTTACCAAACTGTTTTAACCGAATATCTGGATAAAATAAATTTGGTACATTCAAAGATTTTCTAAATCCATCATGCTTTTGAATATCCGGTAAAACTTGATGAGAATCACTCACCGTTATTACCATAAAATCTTTCCCTTTATCATATACTTCATCTCTCATTAATTTAATCAAACCTTCAGTCACTTTCCAGGTTTCTTCCCAATCAGAATTTGGTTTTGGCTCTTTGTAAAAAGCCAGATTAATTTCACTATAATCTTTTTCATACTGACGGCGTTTCCCATCAATATCTACTTTTCTAGTTAGTTGTAAAATACGAGAATTTTGCACTAACCAAAAAGGCAAGAAATCTACTAGAGAAAAATCATAACGGTCTCTCTCCCAAAACTTTAAATCGCGGAACGACATATCTTCAACAAGTTGACCATCTTGATAAACAAAATAAGGTCTGAGATGATCGTGTTCTAAAGCGCGATAATTATTACGGAGGTCATTACCAGCATAAAAAGCTAATATTACTAAATCTGGTGCATAATCCCAAACATGATGCCTTAAAGTCATTAATTCTTGAGCTGTTCCATAACCCTGCACGCCAAAATTCATTACCTCAACTTTCCGGTCTTTTAAGACAGGACATTGTTGTAATTTTTGCTCTATAATTGCACCGTAAGTATCCTCCAATTTGACATGAATTGCTTCTGTAAAAGAATCTCCTAATAACGCAATTCTCAATCCATTTTCTGGTTTAGTTTTACTCCGTTCATAATCCCTAAACCCTCCACTATTCATTTTTATTTCCGAAGGTATACCTTCTCCCGTCCAAAATGATTTTCCGTTAGGGTTTCCTGCCCAACCTCGATAAGAATCTTGGAAAGTATAGGTAGAATTCTCATCTAATTCCCCATCGATCCTTGGCGGTGGAGGATGCTCAATTCCTGCTATTCTTAGACCTATTTCCCCTACTGCCACAGCAAATATTAATGTGCTGAGTGTTAATCCTAAATTAATGGCTAAATTTTTCAGTTTTTTCATTCTATAAAGGTTAGTTGAGCAAGAAATTATTTTTAATATTGAAAATAAGTTAAGTTAAAAACCAAGTTATATATAGTACCTGAAAGTATAAACAATCTGGGTAGTTTTCTAATTTCTGGAGAGACAGTAGAGAAATTTTTTTTCATTCATATCAAATTCTAATAATTAGTTAGGGCTTGCTGATTAAATCTCAAAGCATTTACTGATATAAGTTTTAGCCTTTTTAGACCTTGAAAAAGTACCTGGTTTTCAGCTCCAATAGCTCAAAAAGGAGCGCATTTTGGGCAAGATAGGGGAAGAACAATCTTGGGACGATTTTTCTGATTACCTCTTCTATAATTCCCATTCCTCCTGACTTCACCGATTCTGTTTGCGGAGCATGACCTAGGAAATTCTGGTTCCTCATCTGAAAAAAAGACTTTTTCCGCAAACCCTAATTAATATTTAGAACAGCCATAGCAAAAGTAAAGCTTGTAATACTCTTGTGAGGAAATTAGGTTGTGGAGCAGGATATACAGGACTTAAGCAAAGACACTACAGATAGTAGATAAAAACTATAGCGCTATGGCATATATAGTGTTTTTTTCAGAAAAAAGCGTAAGTCTTAATATAGCTATTTTCAACTTAAAGCCTCACTAGCATACTGTACTTCATTAATGAATATTAGAACAGCCATAACAAAAAATTTCTAACTAACTCCCTCTCTCCCCACTCCCCCACTCCCCAAACTTCCCTAAACAAAACCATCCGTACTAGCAGGAAGTGCCCAGAAGCCAACAAACTCGTCTCGATAGTTGAGGGTATCAAGCACCAATTGCCGATTGTTTGGATCGGAAGTATAAAAGTGAGTAATATTCAAAGGGTTTGCTTGCTCCGCATCCAAGTTGGCCAGTCGATAAACAGGTATTGCGTCGGCAGGTGCATCCGCTGGTCTAGCATTTGTTGTACCGACTGGTTTATAGGCATTAAATGCCACCCCTGTATTAATGAATTGTGGGAGGGAGTTTTCTATTCCAACCTCAAATGACAAAAAATCACTGCCTGTTGCAGTATTAAGGTAGCGAAAGACTGGATCGCCGTTATTGACTGGAACATCAAATTCATTACCTTCGCTCCGGAAAAGAGCAGGTTGACCTGTTAAATCATCTATTTCTACTGGATCGGATGTAAAAATATGTGATTGTGAGGTAAAGTCCCAGAAGCGCAACACATCTTGAGAACTACCATTAAAATCCCCACCTCCAGGATTACCAGTTATTGGATCGACACTCAATGTATACTCTGTAGAGGCTAGCCCTCTATCAGGAATGTTCACGCTTGTATTATCAGGTGTTACTCTGAGCAAATAATTTCCTGTAAGAAGATTTTGAGTAATTAACCCGTTATTTGTTATTTGTGCTTGTGCTGAGTCTATCAGATTTAAAGCTTCATCATATAGCTCTAACTGAGCATTGTCCTGAACAGCATCTAGTGTGACTCTAACTTGACCATTGCTTGGTACTTGAAAATTAAACCAATCATCTCTGTCGCTACTACCAACAAAACCATTAACTGATGGATTATCAAAAGCATTACCAATAAAAGTCGCAGTATTAGAAAAGTCGTTACTGCTATCTTCTGAACTAACTTCTAACAAATAAAGTCCTGTAGTCCCATTAACGCTTGTCACTGCAGTTGTATAGTTGATATTTGATATTACCTGGTTGTAAACAATTTGTTCAGCTTCTCCTAAACCACCAAAATCGCTAAAAATTGGTAAGTCTGGTGCATTTCCACCCAATATTAATTCAGCATCTAAATTAATACTTTCACCCGGACTAGAGCTAATTGGAAATACTGTCACAGTTAAAGGTTGATTGAATTCAATTTCTGATGATGGTATTACTATTTCTTCTGTTTCACCGGGGGTTAAAATATCACCAACTAATCTAAAACCACTCATTGTTTTTACTTGTTTAATATACTGTTCTTCATTAATATTAGAACTGCTATATAAATTTTCTAACTAACTTAACTGACTTAACTAATTCCACTAATTTCACTAACTTCAATAACTGTTTAAAACTACTATAGAAGCAATATAAAAAATTTTGAGTTATGAGTCGGGAGTGGAATAGAGGCAATACAGAAAAAAATTGAAACACTCTCTCTTATACCAATTCCCGAAAGTAGTGCTATATTCGCGCAATACTTCAGTTATTAACTAATTAGGGCTTGCTGATTAAATATCAAAGTATTGACAGGTAAAGGTTTTACCCTTTTCAGGTACTAAGGGAGTACCAGCTTTTAGGTGGCAATGGTTAAAAAATCTAGGATTTTCGGCAAGATAAGAGCAGAAAATCACTTTTACGATTCTTCTGACTACTTATTCTATAATTCCCATTCCTCCTGACTTCACCGATTCTGGATTCTGGCTCCTACCCCTATCAATCATACTTTTTCAGCAAACCCTAATTAGCAGAAGCTGAATCACTTTTCTACTAACTTTAGCTAATCTAATATTCATTATTCTTATGTTTTCTTCTCCCTGTACGGACGTTGCATGCAACGTCCCTACCAACTTCCCTACTCCCCTGCTCAATAAAATTTAGAAAAATTTTTGAGAAATGGTATTACTCCCCTACTTTTCAGATTAGAATCAGATTTTTCCCATCATCGAATCTTTCCATCTATACCCTCCTAGAGTGGAAAACCAACAACATTTTCATTCTCTGAAGCTCATAAAAAAATCGGTGGCTCAAAGGAAATTCGGTTCCACCCTCACAATTTTTGTGATATGATAAATGTTATTGGG
This sequence comes from Okeania sp., assembly GCF_983059655.1. Classification (NCBI taxonomy): domain Bacteria; kingdom Bacillati; phylum Cyanobacteriota; class Cyanophyceae; order Oscillatoriales; family Microcoleaceae; genus Okeania; species Okeania sp. The sequence goes on along the minus strand of NZ_CEZPJD010000534.1, from coordinate 398 downwards.
TGGTGTTCGCCCCTACGCATGACTTTTTATTCAACTAAATTTACTGACTGAGACAGAATCAAATATTCAGGCATTTTTCCCAGGAGAAACAGTAGAAATATTGTCATTTGGTAAAGCTTTATAGAAATGCTTGTTTTTCCCAACTATCTAATCCCTCCTAGGGTGAAAAACCAACAACATTTTCATTCTCTGAAGCTCATAAAAAAATCGGCGCGTCAAAGGAAATTCGGTTCTACCCTCACAATTTTTGTGATATGATAAATGTTATTGGGTGGTGTTCGCCCCTACGCATGACTTTTTATTCAACTAAAAATAGTATATCTGTCTTTATATCTGTCTTAGTGATCGCAAATTTTGTACAAAAGGAAGCAATCTCGCACCACCCCTGAGATTGCTTC
>NZ_CEZPJD010000533.1:0-5554 GCF_983059655.1 Okeania sp. | reverse complement strand
ACCATAAATTAGCCAGGGCAATAAGTTATGCCAACTGGGGAGAATTAGTTAGGCAATTAGAATACAAAGCAGAATGGTACGGCCGGGAATTAATCAAGATTGATAGATATTTTCCTAGTTCCAAGTGTTGTTCTAATTGTGGCTACGTTGTTGAGAAATTGCCTCTAAGTGTAAGAGAGTGGGATTGCACAGAATGTGGTAGTCACCATGACCGTGATATCAACGCTAGTATCAATATTTTGGCTGCGGGACTCGCAGTTTCAGTCTGTGGAGCGACTGTAAGACCAGAAGGGAGCAAATCCACCGAAGGCGGGTGCATTGAAGCAGAAAGCCCCTATTAGTGATATTAGGGAATCTCGCCCTGTCTCGTGAGAGCAGCGTCGGGAGGATGTCAAAGGATAGCAATATTGGAATAAGGAAGGATGAAAAAACTTGAAAAAGGCAGAAGAGTTAGAGAGGAAGAGCAAAAAATATGGTGCATGATAACCGGATTTGGTATTATTCATTAATTCTTTCCACCTACTCCCTACTCCCTCTTTGATGTCTAATAATTAGATTAAAATATATTAGAGTTATGAAAGCTGAAAAATTGAGAAAATTATGATGAGCAATTATTTTGAATTTGAGCAAGATTTTGTGGAATCTCTACGATGTATTCCCATGATAGTCCGTTATAAATTAGATACCTGCGGAGTTAAGTTAAAGTTGTCTCACTGGCATGAATTTAATCATTTAATTCGTCAAGAAATAGTAGATAAACCTTGCAGTACACCAGAAGAAATTAAAAATTATCGAGAGTGGCTACATGAGTTAGTAATTCAACATACAGATACTCCTGCTAAAGAATTATCTATAGAACTAAATCCAGGTTGGATGGATAATACAAAAATTCCAGATATAGTTCAAAATAAAGCTCAAGAAACAGGGGTTGAAATTAAGTTAGAACAATGGAAAAACCTAACTCCACTACAAAGATTTGTTTTGATTAAACTTAGTCGCCCAAGCCATGAAAATAAAAACTTTTTACCTGCTATTAAAGAGTTTCAATTAATGTAATTTTTTACAAAATCTTATGGGTGAGGGTAGGAGACAGGAGACAACCCACCCCTAGCCCCTCCCAGGAGGGGAAGACAGGAGAAATGGGAATGAGCGAAGAGGTAGGAGTTAAGAATTGTCTCTCAATTTTTCTTCCATAATCATCCTAAGATACTAGCATACATGAGCTTTTTCTACCGAAAAGCTGGTACTTTTTTCAACTCTAAAACACTAAAACCAGTATCAGTCAATACTTTTAGAATTAATCAGCAAGCCCTAATTATTAATTATTAATTATTAATTATTAATTATTAAAGGTCAATTAAGCCTAATGGGGGAATAATTTCAATGATGCTTTTTTCAAAATCAACTACAGGAACAATTTCTTTAACAAAAGGGATTAAAAGATTTTGAGGAGGGGAAGATTTAGGTTTTTTCTTATGTTTTTTACGCCTACTTCTTCCACTTTCTTGTGGTGGCTGATCTTGAGTAACATCTTCAGAAATAATAGGAGTATTTGTCGATATTTTTTCTACTTCTAATAAATCGTTTCCTGCTGAAATCATACTCACAACTTTACCAATAATTTCCCCATTTAATTGATTAATAACTGTCAAACCAATTAAGTCTGGCAGATAAAATTCATCCTCTGCTAGTTGGGGGCGATCGCCTCGCTGGACAAACAAATAACTATTCCGTAATGCTTCAGCTTGTTCGCGATTTTCAATCCCTGCCAACTCTATCACATACAACTCTTTACCAGGAATATAACGACCACCCAGTAACTCAATATCTTGGGGCTCTACTTGGCCTGGTTGTAATAACCATCTTTTTCCTGGTTCTAAAAATCTTTCTGGAAAGTCAGAGTTAGGATATACTCGCAACTCTCCTCTCAAACCTTGAGGGGCAACTATTCTACCAATTTCAATCCATTCAGACATTATTTAATTACAAGTCAAAAGTCAAAAGTCAAAAGTCAAAAGTTTAATAAGCAGTCAGCGGTCAGCATTTAGCATTCAGTAGGATTATTGCCAGAAGTGGATTTTAACCCAGAGCTATAAAAACTTAAGTCCGCAGTTTTGACGCAAAGCATTCCGTCAAGAAATGCTAAAAGCTGATAGCTAGTTAAAATTTACTATTTTTATCTAAATGTTGGCAGAAGACCCGCGCTCTCCCGTAGGGGAGCGTCGGGATGAATGCCAACCCATGCTATAATAATACTACTTAATATTAGTAACAGGTTAAAACATTGAAAGCTAGATACAAGTATCGCATATATCCAAATCATATTCAAATAATCAAATTAAATCAACTATTTGGTTGTTGCAGATACGTTTGGAATAGCGCATTAGCACACTGTAACCAACTGTATACTAATGGTCACAAGAGACCTGGCTATGTGGACTTAACCAAACAATTTATAACTCAAGCTAAAAAAGAATTATTTTGGTTAAAGGAAGTTGCATCTACTCCATTACAACAATCTCTCAAAGACTTAGACAAAGCTTACAAAAACTTCTTTAATAGTTGCGCTGGAAAACGTTTTGTAATTAAGGTTAAACCACCAAAGTTCAAGTCCAGAAAATCTAGGCAAGCTGCAAGATTTGTAGGTGCAAATTATCAGGTCGGTAAAGATAAAATCTATCTCCCAAAAGTAGGAAAAATCAAAATAGTTTTGTCTAGACCACTGGCTAGTAAATCTAGCTCAGTTACTATAATTAAAGATAGTGCAGGACGTTACTTTGCTAGTTTTGTTGTAGAAACTTGTGCTGAAAATTTACCTAAGACTGAAAACTCAATAGGTATTGATTTGGGCATTTCAACTTTTGCAACTTTGAGTAATGGTGAGAAGTTTGAAGCTCCTAAACCTCTCAAAAAAAACCTCAATAAATTAGGTAAGTTTCAACGTAAATTTGCCAAAACTGAGCTAGGTAGCAAACGTCGTGAAAAGGCAAGGGTTAGAGTTGCTAAACTTCACACAAAAATCAAAGACATTCGTACAGATTTTCTACACAAGCTATCAACTGATTTAGCCATAAATTACGATACTATCGTATTAGAAGACTTAAATGTTTCCGGTATGGTTAAAAACTGCAAATTAGCGAAAGCAATTAGTGATTTAGGTTGGAGGCAATTTAGAACTTTAACTAAGGCTAAGTGCGAGAAATATGGTAGAGAATTTAGAACTATTTCTAGGTGGGAGCCTACATCTCAAAAGTGTTCTAATTGTGGTTTCAAAGGAGGCAAAAAAGAGCTAAATGTTAGAGAATGGACTTGCTTAAATTGTGGCACGTTTCACGACAGAGATATCAATGCTGCAGTGAATATTTTAGAAGTTGTTCAACCAAAAACCAAGGTTGAAACAATTGAAACAATAGTAGAAAATACTGTACAGCTATCACTTTTTCAAGAAGTCGCCGAGGGTCAACCGGAGACAATTAAACGGACATGGAGCCAACGTAATTCTGCCCGTAAAAAGGTAGTTGATGGCAATGATGTGTTAACCCGCCCAGAGTTTTTCAAGCAGCTTAGTCTGTTTGATTGATGGATGGGAATCCCGTGCTGTCTCGCAGAGCAGCGTCGGGAGGATGTCAACATGCTATATGTAGAAATATTATCAGTTTATCTGCATTTTTAGAAGCTATGAAAATTATCAATATGGTAGATTTTTGCCACAGGCAGATGCTAAAAAGCCTCAGCAAAGGGTTACCAAAGTCAACTTATATTTTGATTATAGTCCTAATATTGTCTATTAGTGGAAATTCTGCATATAGTCAAGGGACAAATAATTTAAAGTTATTATCTATATTCCCAAAAAATAAAAATTTGGCAACTCATCCAATTGATAATTTACTAGCTCAAAATCAGGAACAAGTAGCAGATTTTAAATTGAAAGAAGAAATTAGTAGTCGCGTGCGAGAAGAAGTAGATTATACATTTCGTCATGCCACATCATTACTCAGTATCTTTTTGATTTTGTTGACTTTATTTCCTGCTTCAGCAGCAATTTGGATTTGGTTTCTACAGACAAAGTTATCTAACAAAATTTTTATTACAGAACAAGAAATTGAAAGTTTTAAATATGACACAATATCTCAGTTAAAAGAAATCGTCAATGAAGCTCAAATAATATTAGATGAACTGCAACAACAAAGTGAACAAGCTGATGAAAAAATAGAACAATTGCAAAAGGATACGTTGATTCAATATTCTGCTACTCAAGCTGATAATTCTGAGCCGTTAATGATGGCAAATGATTATGCTAAACAAGCAGATCAATTTTTCTTTGCTGGTAGACTCAAAGAAGCTGTTTCTGCTTACAATCAAGCTTTAAAAATTCATCCTGAAATGGCAGATACTTGGAATAATCGAGGGGTGGTATTGACAAGATTGAAGATGTATGAAGAGGCGATCGCTTCTTATGATAGAGCGTTACAAATTCGTGCTGATTATGCTGATGCATGGAATAATCGTGGTGTTTCTTTAATAGAATTGCAGCATTATCAAGAGGCAATTAATTCTTTTGAACAAGCAATTAAAGTTAAATCTGATTATGCTGATGCCTGGAATAATCGTGGTGTTTGTTTAGCAAAAATTCAAAAATATCAAGAGGCAGTTAAGTCTTATAATCAGGCAATTGCTATTAAAAATAATTATAGCGATGCGTGGAATAATCGAGGGGTTGCTTTGATGAAGTTAGGTATTTATGGAGAGGCGATCGCTTGTTATGATAATGCAGCAAAAATTAAACCTGACTTTTTTAGTGCTTGGTATAATAAGGCTCGTTGTTGTGTTTTGAAAGGTGAAGTTGAAGCAGGTTTAAAAAGCTTGAAAAAAGCAATTAATCTCAATCCTAGTAGATGCAAGGAAATGGTAAAAAATGAACCTGACTTTGAGGAGATTACCAATAACGAACTGTTTAAGAAATTGGTTTAAGAAATTGATTGATTAATAAGTAGTATATTTGAGGTTTCCAATCAACCTATTCCCTGTTCCCTGTTCCCTGGAGATATCTATTTATTTATAAGTATTCAACCAGAGATAATCTTAACAAATAATTAAGTGTCCGTGTTGATTTTTATTGCTTAGTTGCAGAACTTCCTATTTTTTTTTACATACATACATTCATTCATTGTATAATCATCCATAATAAATAAATTTCTGTTTATCCTTATGTAACCATAGTTCATTAATTGATAATGAATAATGGAGTAAGCATTCAGCAGTCAGCTATCAGCTATTTTTTATTAACTCATTATCATACTAGAAGGGAATTATCCACCAAGGATAGTTAAAATTCATTAATGAAATTGACTAGAACCTAACCTCAGTTATTGCTTGCATAAGTTCATACATCTGATTGCTGTTAGCTCCGCATTTCGTAGGAAATGCTAATAGCTGAATGCTTACATAATAGATAATGAAAAGTATCTCTAATTATCAATTATTTCTTGGTAATGAGAGGCTTTAAACCTTTAGGGATTAATTATCAATTATCAATTATCAATTATCAATTATC
>NZ_CEZPJD010000532.1:0-5561 GCF_983059655.1 Okeania sp. | reverse complement strand
AGTTTGAGGTAATTATTGTTAATTGTTGCCATGATAGATTGCCAAAAATGATTTACAACAGATTAGTATGTCAGATTATCCTAATTTTTGTTATATAGGGCAACCTTCTTTCTTTTTCCGGCAAAACCCAATCTATTTAAACCTGTAATTTTTTCTGGTAATTATTGTGGGTTAACCACTGCTAAAATGTTCATAACCTGTTATGTTGATACTCTGAATTTACTCTAGATTAATATCAGCAACTCTTCAAGTATTTCTGGGAAATAAGTTACTGCTAATAATTGATAATTAATACATTCGATTTAAAGCCTCTCCTTTTAAGGAGAAAGAAGGAATCAGATTTCCTTATATTTAATTCCGTAACAGTTTTAACCAGAGGTGATTTCAGTTATCAGTTATCAGTACCTCTGCAATTCAGCAACAAGACTTTCTCATATTAGGACAGTGTTTAAATTAAAATAGATTTTAATGTCAAGGGAGCCTACTTTTCTAGTAAGACAATTAATAAAGCTTTGATAGTAAACTAAAAGTAATAGCTGATAGCTGACGGCTGTTTGCGCAGCATTCCGGAGGAAATGCTTACGATTAGAGGTTTTAAGTACTTAAAATATCACTTTTAACTTCTGAATTTTGACTTTTGAATTTTGACTTCTAACTTTTGACTTTACTTAAGCTTCTTTTTCCCGCAAAACTGAGCCATTTATACCTGTAATTTTTTCTGGTAATTCCTCTGGGTTAACCACTGCTAAACTATTCATATCATAGGTTGTATAAAAACTCTTATTTTGCTCTAAATTAATATCAACAACTGTCAAGGTATTTCTGGGAGATAAATTACTACCAATTAAAGTACGCGGACCGCTACCTAAAGCACCAGAATAAAGCAATTTCAAGTTACCTTTATAAGCGGGAAAATAAGCATGATGATGACCGCTAATATATAGGTGAACATTATACTTTTCTAGCATAGTTGTTAACTCATCGGCTTTAGCTAAAACATCACCCATTTTATTTTTAGTAGGAGCAACAGCATAAAAAGGTAAATGCCCCATTACAATTCGCATTTTTGCTGTTTGTGCTTGACTACTTGCTAGACTTTTTTCTGCCCACTCTAATTGTTGTTTAGGAATCCGAAGCATAGAAGCATCCCAAATTAAATAAAAAATTTCTTTATGGAGAAAACTGTAATAAAAAGGAAATCCATCTGCTTCTAGAAAATTTATGTTTAAATCATTTTGATGTTTGCTCCAATAAAGTTGTGCTTGTCTGCGTTCTTTTGCATATTTATATCCATCCTTAGATTTATTGAAATAACCTGAAGCATCATGATTGCCAATAGTAATAGCAAAAGGTTGTTTTGCTTGACGTAACGGTGTGGCAATATAACGGTCAAAACCACCCCACATAGCTTGAATATTTTCTTCAGTAAGTGACTGTTTTTGTCCGGCGATCGTATCACCGGCACAAAGTACTAAATCTGGTTGCCATTCAGGAATTAAAGGAATAGTTTTTTCTACTTGTGGTTGGTAAGTTGTGGAACCATAGCTACTGTTTAAATCACTGATAATTACAAGTCGAATATCCCCTCGTTTTGGGGCAAACATTCCTGAAGGAGCAGGGGTTGATGAAGTTGATATTTCTGAGGGATTAACAGTCTGATTTGCAGGAGTTTGAGAATTAAAATTTTCTCCGTTTGTAGTCTTGGTTTGCTGAAAATTTTTGCAAGAATTAAAAGCTACTCCTAATGCACTGCCGAGAGAAATTAGGAAATAACGACGGTTGAATTTCATTTTTTTCTCCACAATTATAATTAATTAGGTTAATTATATCTCAACTTTAGGTAAAGGTTTGATTAGCCTGGTGTTAAATATAGAATTTTATTAATCTATTGTTAAACTCCATTTAAACAATTAATTTCTATTTTTGTTGGCTGTTATACATTGATTAAAATAAATAAAAATATTGATAAACTGTCTAAAAAATTTTGCTATTCTTTTGATTGGTATTTTTCAAATATCTAGATAAATTCAAACTAGATTGTCGTTTTTTATCTTTTTATTTTGGGTTTAATACTCCACCGTCTACACGGCAGGGTCAATTTATTGTCACTAGAGAAAAATTGATAGGGAGATGGGGAAATTCTTATATTTTATTTGCACTATTAAATGTATTTCATCTCCATATAAATATTCTCTGACGACAATGAATTAGCCCCACCGTTTACACAGTGTTTACAATTGGGTGTGGTTTGAGTCCCCATCCATTTTTTCTTCCTTCTTGAACCTATAGACAACCTTACAAAACTTTCCATAATTTGCTTTTTCTGTTCCTTCAAACATCTACTAAAAATGGCTAAAAATTACAATCAATTCAATTTATATCTAAGTTTAATTCTATTAATAGGACTATTTTCAGAACCAATAGTTGCTCAAACTACTTCTAATTTAAAATCTCTTCAATCTTACAAAAATGACAATATTCAATTATCAGAAATTTCGGCCGATAATGCAGTAAATAAATTACTAACTGTTTCTAACTGGATGATAAATCCAGAAATGGTATTAGCAAACTTAATTAGAACAGTGAGAGAACAAACAATTGTTGCTGCTAATACCGCCCCTAATCCTTGGCATAAAATTCACGAACAAGCAAGATTAGGGAAAGTTCCGATAATTATGTACCACGATATTTTGCCCAAGAAAAAAGTTTCTTTTGATGTCACAGTCAAACAATTTAAAAAGCATCTCGAATTAATCAAAAAAAATGGAGTAACTCCTATTAGCTTAGACCAATTAATTCACCTTTTACGCACAGGATAAGCATTGCCAGAAAAACCAATAGTTCTGACATTTGATGACGGATATATTGGTCATTTCAGTTATCAGTTATCAGTTATCAGTTATCAGTACCTCCTACTGAAGTAGGAGGCTTGAAATACTGAATCAATTTTTTTTCATCCCCTTGAAAGGGGAGGCTTGAGACCTTATTTATTGGTCATTATGAAATAGTTTATCCCCTACTAAAAAAATATAACTATCCAGCAGTTTTTTCAGTATATACAGACAAAATAGAAGGCAAAATAGTTGGTCGTTCCACTCTCACTTGGTCACAATTACAAGAAATGGCAAAAAATCCATTAGTAACAATTGCTTCCCATAGTGTTACTCATCCCAAAGATTTAACAAAATTATCTGACCGAGAACTACAAGCAGAAATTTTCAAATCAAAGCAAATTTTAGAGAAAAAATTAGGGATAAAAATTAACTATTTTACTTATCCAGAAGGTAAATATGATGAACGTGTTAGTGCTTGGGTAAAAGTAGCGGGATATGAAGCAGCATTAACAATGAAAAATAATAGAAATACCTTTAGTAATGAATCAAAAAGTTTATTGGCAATAGACCGTTTTGGTCAATCAGGGTTAAAAAAGGCAATTGCAAAAACTTTTGGCGGATTACAATTACCTTCCTGGAAATTTGGCTTTGATTTTACTGGTCAAATTATCAAAAATGAAATAACTATTCAAGGAGTTCCATTAATTTTAATTTCTGGAGGAAGACCAATAACTATTCATGCAGATAGTCGGTATCAAGTCAAAGATATTGTGGCAAAACATGAGGCGATCGCTGGAATAGATGGAGTATTTTTTTCTTTAGAAAAACTAGATTCTAACGAAGTAATTGGTCCGATTTTTAGCCAGAATACAAAAAAATTCGTGCCTGGAGATAGCTATGACAACAATAAATTAAAGAATCGTCCTTTAGTATTAATTAGTGAGGATAAAGTAGATTTTATTCCTTTTAATCCCGAACATCACAATACAATAAAAGGCATAAAAGCAGAGATGCCGAATGTTACAGATGCTTTTGTGGGAGCTGCATTTTTAGTGAGAAACGATCAACCTCAACCACCAGAAAGTTTTGGTAAATTATTCAAGTTCAACGAACCTCGTCACCGAGCATTTTGGGGTATTCATCGTAGTGGTCAATCTATTATTGGCGTATCCTATAAAAGAGTTGGTTCAGTAAAACTTGGCCAACTTTTAGCACAAGCAGGATTTCGGGATGCAGTAATGTTAGATTCTGGAGCCAGCACATCTCTAGCTTATGAAGGTAAATCTTTAGTTAGATATACTCCACGTCCTGTTCCTCATATAGTTGCTTTAGTGACACCAAAGTTAGCTTCAAAATCAACTTGTTTTGTAACTCAGTATTGATAAATAAAAGTCAATTATTGTAAGAGTATTCATCAGTCAGCTAACTTCCTATAGTCGAAATTGCGGACTTCAGCTATTAGCTATTAACTTATTGAATAATTCAAAATTTGTTTGTGTAGTATTCCTTAGGAAGTGCTTACCCATTACAGACAACAGGGAAAAAAGATAAAAGTACCTAACGAGTCTGAGAAACACTATAGAACCCCTAAGCGTATCTTTTATGGAAATAGAAAAGCTTTAGGAAAGCCATTTTCAGGGTAAGCATTCAGCTATTAGCAGTCAGCAATTAGTAATGAGTAATTACTTCTAAGACTTAGGAATGGGACTTTGCCAGTAATTTTTATTCTTTCTCAAGAATAAAGGTTGCTTTTATCTTCCTGCTGATAGCTAATAGCTGATAGCTGAATGCTTACTTTTCAGGAGCCTAACAACTATCAGGGTTCAAGAGAGCAAAAAATTCTGAAAAATGACTGCCAGAATCATAAAGCCCAGATGGGTATTGAAATTGTATAGCAATGTGCGCTGGCATATTTACAAATTTCAGGAGGTGTCCAATAGCTAAAAGTTTTATATCATAAGCTTTTTATCCACCCTACTGCCTATTGCCTGCGCACAGCGCTATAACTTCTTAAATAGACATCTCCAAAAATCCAAAATAAAATCAATTCTCACACATAAATTATCAATTCTTTCTTCCTACTGCCTGCTGCCTACTGCCTACTGCCTACTCCCTCTTTTCTGGAGATGTCTAATAGATACCAAATGGCTTCTATATAGTTTTTAAACTAACTTTTAAAAAAGTTGATTAAATTAAAAATAAAGCTTTTTTTTTCATCTTTCTATACTGATGTATTCTGACTATAAATTAATAGAAAATAAACTATAGCCTTTCTGAATGGGATGTATAGCAATCAGGAATCAGTTGTGAGAATTGAGGTGTTCCTTAAAAGTATAGAATATAGCAAGTATTATATTTATATGATATGTTTTTTTTCTTCTCTGTTCCCTGTTCCCTGTTCCCTGTTCCCTGTTCCCTAAAAGTTTCCAATATCTCACAACTCAAATCATATTGCTATAGATACCAAATACTATTAAAAATGTAAGAAAAAACAGTAAATTATGGAAAACATCATTAATTATTAGTAAATATCAGGATATAAGGTACTCAAGCCAGTATTTTTTTCTAAAAAAAAACTAAATATAGATTTTTATTTCAAATAAGAACACTATATATTAAAGCTGATTTTAGAATTTTATAAATCTAATAAAAATCATTTATCTAAAATAGAGAAAAAATACTGTATCTTTATTCCAAAATCGAAAAAATCACTCTTTTTGACTCTTT
>NZ_CEZPJD010000531.1:0-5572 GCF_983059655.1 Okeania sp. | reverse complement strand
GAACTGGAAAAATAGAGAGCTGCTGGTTATGACTGCATTGGCAAAAATTCAGCAACATATTGTTGAATGGTTTGAAGGGAAGGTAGAGGGCAGAAGGCAGAAGGCTGAAGGGAAAGAAAAGTTTAGAGGGAGAAGGTTTTTTTTATAACTGATTATCCGGACATGATATAACTAATTAACTTGACCTAAAACCTACTACCTAAAATACAATGCAAACGGAATTTAATTTTTTTCAGCACTGGTATCCTCTTTCTCCCATTGAAGACCTCGATCCAGAAATCCCAGTTCCTGTAACTCTGTTGGGAATACGTCTAGTCATCTGGAAGCCAAGATATTCTGTGAATTATCAGGTATTTTTAGATGTTTGTCCTCACCGTCTAGCGCCCTTAAGCGAGGGTCGTGTTGATGAAAAAACTGGTAATTTAATGTGTAGTTATCATGGTTGGCAATTTGATTCTCAAGGAATCTGTACTCATATTCCCCAAGCTGAGAATAAGCAAATTATAGAAAAAAATCAGCAAAATTTCTGTGTAACTGCCTTACCAGTGCGTCAAGAAAATGATTTACTCTGGGTTTGGCCTGATGCGAAAACAGCAGACTTAGCTGCTACTACACCTCTACCATTATCACCACAAATAGATGCTGAAAAAGGTTTTGTGTGGTCTTGTTATGTCCGCGATCTCGAATATGATTGGCAAACTTTAGTAGAAAATGTGGCAGATCCTAGTCATGTTCCTTTTGCTCATCATGGGGTTCAGGGTAATAGAGAAAGAGCTAAACCAATAGTTATGGAAATTTTGGAATCAACTATTGATTTAATTGAAGTTTTTAGTCCTGGAAATTTGCCGACAAAAATTACTTTTGAACCACCTTGTCGTTTAGAGTATGAAATTAGTTTTGGTGGCAGTGGAAAAAAAATAGGACTTGTTACTTATTGTTTGCCTGTATCTCCTGGAAAATCTAGAATTGTTGCTCAGTTTCCCAGGAACTTTGCTAAAACAATTCATCGACTGACACCGCGTTGGTGGGAACATATTAAAACTCGGAATTTAGTTATCGATGGAGATATGATTCTATTAAGTCAACAAGAACATTTACTTCAACAAAAACAATTAAGTGAAAGTTGGAAAACAGCTTACAAGTTACCTACAAGTGCAGACCGTTTAGTAATTGAATTTAGGAATTGGTTTGATAAATATTGCGATGCTAAATTACCTTGGAGTGAAGTAGGAATTAGCGTACAAAATAACTTACCAATAAATAATAATCGTGCTTTAATTTTGGATCGTTATCAACAACATACTCAGCATTGTAGTAGTTGTCGGCAGGCATTGAAAAATATACAAAGATTGCAAATTTTGCTTTTGACTTATTTTGTAATTACTATATCTGGAGTTGCTATTATTCCTGACAATTTGCGCATTAAAGTCGGTTTACCTTTAGTAATTACTGCACTTTTAGGAATGGGAGTTTATTCTTGGTTGAAACTGTGGCTTATACCAAAATTTTACTTTGTTGATTATATCCATGCTAAAAAATAAATTGCTTTCAAAAGTATGCAACAATCTGTGTTAAAAAATTAATAGACATCTGGTGATAATCAAAAATTAAATCAATCCCATACGCATAAATTATCAATTATTTTCCCCTACTCCCTACTCCCTACTCCCTCGAAACTGACAAACCATCTATCAGCTTTTTTGCTAATAGTTACAGATTTAGGAGTGACATGATCTGGCAGTATTTCATAAGTTTTAATCCATCCAATTCTTGGCAACTGAATATGACTAAAACCTACTGATGTTGAACCGTCTAAAGTAAAACTATCATCTCTACCTTTTTTCTTGAATTTAGGCATTGCAGATATTTTAGCAAAACAACGTTTCCAAGCTTCTGATAAGTACCTTAAAGCATATTGGGGGGCACATTTAGACACTTCATAGTACCAGCAGTTATTAGGTTTTACCATTGCTACTAACAGCTTATGCAAATCAATAGCAGTAGGAAATTTAAGTTTACTCTCAGGATTGTTAGTATTGTGATTAAGGATGTTTGTAGTTAGCCATAATCCCCAATTCCAGGCGTGCCTTGCAACACCAGCATGTTTCGAGAAGGATATTTATCCAGCGTTTGATTAATAATATTTTTGACAAAGAAAACTTAGGTTTTATACCATTTCTCAAAAGTAATACTACGCTTGGAAGGTATTCATTAATGGATAATTATATCATGTCCGTTGGTATCGTTTGTGTATAAAGTTGGGGAAATATCTAGCGCCATATAAGGTTTTTCCTTCTCTTAAAGCTTCTTCCTTCTTCCTTTTTCCTTACCTTCTCTATACAATACCGATGCTACCGGACATGATATTATAGCATTACGCAAATAGGTTAGGGCAATTATAGACGCTCAAACGAGCGTCAGGGATTACTTCTAACTTCTGACTTCTGACTTCTGACTTGCGCGTAGCGCTATACTTCTGGTTACAACCATTATTGATTGAATATAAGTAAATATTATTTCTTTATTTTCTCCTTGTAGAGCGACAGCTCGCGGCGCAGCCAAGGGGAGGCTAATAAAGCTGAATTATTTAATTAATAATGATTAAACCTTAATTATTCGGTAAAAATTAAGTGGAAAAATTACAGAGGTTACTTAACAATCAAATTACGTCAATAAATAGTATTTATAAATAGAAAATCTAAGTAGAGCAAAGTTTTTGAGAATTGGTATCAGACTATTTGAATCGAGATGCGTTTGTTATAGAATTATTTGTTTAAACTTATATAAATTAATTAAATAGAACTTCCATAAAATATAACTACTGAGGAATGCCATCGTTTCATTAGTTACCGAATAATTAACTAATTAATAATTAAATAATTATGGTTTAAAGCCTCCCCTTTTAAGGGAAAAAAAGCGGTATCCGGATGGCGAGGGGACCTCGCCATATCCAATCAACCAAGAGAATAAATAGTATTTCCTTATATTCAATCCTCTCGGTTGTAACCAGAGGTAATTATCAATTATACATTATCAATTATCCATTAATGAAAGCGTTTTCCGTTGTTATGAGGTACAAAATTTTAGGTTTAAGGGAACACCGGATCTGGGAACAGGGAACAGAAAAGAATAAAAATAACTGTACCTCATAGCTTCGGAAACTTCTGTAAAATAATATCATCAACTTAATTAACAGAAAACAAGCACCTAAAATTTAATTTTTTTGAATAGTCGTTCAATATAAACTAGAGGATCGGGAGGATCAATTAGAATAAATTATCTAACAATATATTTATCAATTAAGCAAACTTTATTTTATGAGAAATAGGGGTTTAACTAAGTTCTGAAGTGGCGTAGGAATGACCCGATATTGATGCCAAGAAACACTCACTAACTATTTACTACTTTCTCAGGTGAATCTCAGATTTTTCATAGACTATCTTAATATCGATACTGAATACTTTATAAATGTAAGGTTGAACTAAATTAATTGGAGAAAATAATATTATGAAAAACATCAACAAAAAATTAGTTGTAGCTAGTGCAATCACTGGTGTATTAGCTGTTGGTCTTACTACTTTTGGTAACAGTCAGGAAGCTCTTGCAGGCAAAGAAGGTATGGAAAAATGTGCTGGTATTGTTAGAAAGGGTATGAATGATTGCGGTGCTAATGGCCATGACTGTGCAGGTAAGGCTGCAGTAGATTCAGATCCTAATGAGTGGATCTATGTTGCTGAGGGTACTTGCGAGAAAATTGTTGGTGCAAGAGTTTATGTTCCAGAATCTAAATAGATATCAACTCAATTTTTAAGTGATTATAACAAAATTTGTGGCATTTTTGAATAGAGTCATGATTTGATTCATAGAGTATAGCAGAGGAAAATTTTCTATAGATAGATACCTTTTCCTCTATTTATATCTTTTGAATCAAATCAGCTAAAAATTCAAGAATGCCATATTTTTTTATAGGTACATCTCAATTTTGAATAAAGTCAAAAATTTATTGCTTTTAGGGAACAGGGAATAAGTAATATCAAATCCGGTAGCATCGGTGTAATAAGATAGTGAATCAGAATTCAGAATCCAGAATCCAGAATTTCCTACGGAATGCTCCGCAAACAGAAGGGAAGAGAACTCAGAATTCTTTCCGCTATGGGTGAAGATGGAATATTTTTTTATACCGAATTAAACGGATTTGATACAATACCATTTCTCAAAAACTTTTCTACATTTTGTTGAGCGGGGGAGTAGGTAGGGACGTTGCATGCGACTTCCGTACAGGGAGAAAAAAACATAATAATAATGAATATTAAATTAGCTAAAATTAGCATGCAAAGTGATTATGCTTCTGCTAATTAGTTGATAACTGAAGTATTGCGCAAGTATAGCACTAATGCATGGGAATTGGTATAATAAGGAATAGGAAAAAAGTGCTTTTACAAATATGATATTCACTCAATTGGGGTTTGTAGATGTGGAGCGACAACTTTTCGGCCAAATCCACTTTTCCAGTTATTCGGTCTTTTCTTCTTCCTTCTTCTTTCTTACTTCTTACTTCTTCCTTCTTAAATAAAAACAGCTTATGACAACAGAAATAGAATCTAAAAAAATAGAATTTGATGTGAATCAGAAGTGGCAAAGTAAGGGAGATTTACCCTACATTCAGTCACCTTCAATTAAAGGCTCAGGAATTGCCTTACGTTCGCTCCACTATCAATATATTCTGACTCAAAAACCGAAAGTAAATTGGTTTGAAGTTTTATCAGATAACTATTTATGTGCTGGTGGTTTACCACTATTTTATTTAGAAAAAATTCGTCAAGATTATCCTGTTACTTTACATGGAGTAGGAATGTCTTTGGGTTCAACAGACCCATTAGATTTAGATTATTTAACTCGCATAAAAAATTTAGCAGCAAAAGTTGAACCAGATTTAATTTCTGACCATCTATCTTGGATATCTGTCAGCGGTCACTATCTTAACGATCTAATTCCGCTGGTTTATACAGAAGAGGTGATGGATTTTGTGGCATCTCGTATCCTACAAGTACAAGAATTTTTAGGTAGACAAATTTTAATTGAAAATCCTTCTCCATATTTAACTTTTACAGATTCAACTATGTCAGAATGGGAATTTATTGAGGGATTAGTAAAAAAAGCTGACTGTTACTTACTTCTGGATATAAATAATCTTTATGTTAATGCTATAAATAATCGAATTGACCCTCTAAAATATCTGGATGGCATCCCACTAACAAGGGTTAAAGAAATTCATTTAGCAGGTTACGAAGAAAAGGAAAATTATCTATTAGATACCCATGGTTATCCTGTACATCCTCCAGTTTGGGAGTTGTATGAAAAAGCTTTAACAAGATTTGGTAGTGTACCTACTTTAATAGAATGGGATACAGATATTCCGAGTTTTGAAGTGTTAATGGCGGAAGCAAATAAAGCTGAAAAATTATTACAAAAGGTAAGTTTATTAATGAATAATGAATAATTAATAATTAATAATTAATAATGGATAATGGATAATGGATAATGGATAATTACTTCTCTCTTTTAGGGCTAT
>NZ_CEZPJD010000530.1:0-5574 GCF_983059655.1 Okeania sp. | reverse complement strand
AACACTTAATATTTTAGACTGGCCGTGTACAAAAAAACAGTATCAATATTTAGTAGTTTACTTGTGGCCACAATAACAGCCACTATTCCTTCTATTGCCTATGGGGTTACTTGTCAAGAAACATCTGGGATAAATAGAGGTATTTTTCCTGATTGTGGGGTCAAATTATTGGCTCAGAATCAATCAGTGAATTCTAACTTAGACGAACTACTACGCCAAGGAAGATCGCTGGCGGATGCGGGTAAATACCAACAAGCGGTCGCAATATATCAACAGGCAGCACGTTTAGACCCAAAAAATGCAAAAATATATTCTGGTATTGCTTATTTAGAGGCACTCCAAGGAAATTTTCAAGCTGCAAGTCAGTTTTATCAGCAGGCGATCGCTATTGAGCCTCATAAAGCAGATTTTCAATATGGTTTGGGATATAGTCTGGCTAAGTTAGAAAACTATCAGGCGGCAGTTGAAGCTTATCGTCGTGCTTCTTTACTTGACCGCAATAACGTTAATGCTCATTTAGGATTAGGTGCTGCATTATTTCGCCTAGAAAGATACAATGAGGCGATCGTTGCATATCAAGTAGCAATTCAATCTGATTCTAATAATGCTGAAGCTTATGCTTCAATGGGTTTAGCATTACTAAAACAAGAACGTTTTCCTGAAGCATTGCAAGCACTTCGAGAAGCGGTGAGATTATCACCGAGAGATGCAGGAATGCAAATCAAGTTAGGAACTGCTTTATTATCTACTGGAGATATTAATGGTGGTTTAGCTGCTCTGGAAGTAGCTTCTCGTATAAATCCTCGAAATGCAGATATCCAGTTTCAAATTGCGGAAATTTATCAAGCACAAAATAATACTCAAGCTGCTTTGAAATTTTATCAAAGAGCTGCTTATGCTAATCCCGATTTGATAGAAGCTCGGTTTGCTGCAGCAGACATACTTTTAGAAAGTCAGGATTATTTACAAGCAATAATTATGTATCGGCAAGTAATTAAGAAAAATCCGGATAATGCAGATGCTCATTATAAAATGGGGTTAGCTCTTCAGGCCAGAGAGCGCGTTCGAGAAGCCAGAAAGTATTTTGAAACGGCTTTAAAATTGTTTGAGAAACAGAATAATTTTGAAGGTCAAGAAAAAGTAGAAACTATTATGAAGGAATTGGAAGATTAATTAGTAGACATCTCCAGGAAAGAGGGAGTAGGGAGTAGGGAGTAAGGGGAAAGAATTGATAATTTCTGTACGATAGTTGATTTGATTTTTTATTATTGGAGATGTCTAATGATACACAGCAAAGAGGAATACCTGGCACGGGAGCAAGATGCTCCCACTGTCGCACCTCGTACAATTCACGACAATTACAATGCACCACCACCGATTAATTAATCTTTAGTTAAGAAAGTAGAGAGATGGCAGAGCGAAGAAGGTAATAAATATAATATTTATTTCAATCAGGTCCCTATTCCCTGTTCCCTAAAAGTATTCAATATCTAACAACTTAAATCATATTAATATAAGTTTGATCTACAAATTCAAATTTTCTAATTCTTGCCACAAAGTATTCATAAACTCCTCAGTATCTTTCAAATCCATCTTACCTAAAGCTTCCCACTCTTCAGCACTATAGTTATTGTCAATTCTCATCACATCCTGAGTCCAGTAAGGCAAATTAGATGGTTTATCCATCAGCTCGCGAGCCATATTTTCTGCTGTTTTACCAGGATTTTCCCCAGTAATTTTTGTTGCTAAACAAAACTTTAATAATTTTGCCAAGTTACTATCAGGATAAACTAACATGAGAAAAGCCATATTTTTTGCTAGTAAGTGCTTTTGTGACTCCATAAGTTTTCTATCTATTTTTAGTTAGTTTTAGTCTGGTTGAATTTTAGCATTTGTTGGGAATTTCAAAAAATCTTATACCAATTTGATAAATGCTTGTTACAAATAGTAGAGGTAATAAAGACGGAAGAAGGGGGAAATATTGATAAAAAGGGAAAAAAGTATAGATATAACTATCTCAAATAAACTGGAGCAGTTATTTTTAAGCATAGCCGATCAATATCTATCTTTTTGTAGCATTCTTTTTTAAAATTGGTATTACAGCAGTTTTGGAGTTGATGAGGTACAAAATTACAGAAGTGGGAAAAAAAAGATTAATTCTAAAATTATACCTCACGCTTTCTAAAAAGTGCTGTAAATGTTTAAATTTATTTATACTTTGAACCATCTGGCATAATTGCATCTTTTAAATAGGCATTAGAAAGTTCAGCAACACTTACTTTTGCATCTTTGAGATTCGCACCAACTAAATAAGTTTCAATAAGTTTTGTCCCACTCAAAGTTGCCCCACTTAGATTAACACCGCTCATATTAGCATTACTCAAGTCAGCACAAACTAGATTAGTATTACTCAAATTAGCATTACTCAGATTAGCATTACTAAGATTACTAAAACTGAGATTTGTCTCACTTAAATTACTGCTAGATAATTTAGCATCACTCAGGTTAGCATAACTTAAATTTGCTTGTTTAAGATTTGCATTATCTAGGCAAGCTCCACTCAAATTTGCTTCATTGAGATTTGCTTTTTTCAAATCAATACTTGCCAAATATGCACCTGATGCTTGTAGAGTTCTCAGAGAAACACTATCTTTATTCAAATCCTGAATTGCTATAAACCGAGCTTGACTATCTTTGATGCCTTCTGCTGCATCTATTACGCTCCAAGCTTGATAGTGAAATTCTTTTTTTCGGTCGGGGATTTCTTTGACAAAAATAATTATAGCAACAATAAGACTAATAGTATCGGCAGAATCTAATGTTTTAGCAAAAATAGAATCTTCACCGACTAAATTAACTATTATAACTGCAATAATGACGGCAATAATTACTACATATATTTTTGGCAATTGCCAGAAAATATTAATGATTTGTGTAAGTATTTTTTTTAGCTTTGCTGTTGCTTTTTCAGTAGAATATTTTTTTTCTGACTGTTCTGTATTTTGCTTAATTTTAGTTGTTATTTTTTGCCTAGTTGTTGGAATAGGCAGAGATTTTTTTTCTTGATCAGAAGTGGGTTTTGTCGTTGTTTCTTCTACTTTTTTGGGTATTGGTGTTTTTATATAACCTGCTCCTTCAAACATAAATCTATTAATTTGACCGAGTGCATATGCCCAAGCTTTCCTAACTTCAGGAGTCCAGTCTTCCTGGAGATACTGTTTTAAAGTTTTCAGTATAGTTTTCCCCACTAAAGAGTAATGTTGCTTGAGAGTGCCATAATTAACGTGACGGGCACCAAGAGCGCGTAATACTTCTGCCAAAGCTTCTGGGTTTCGCAGACTTTCCACTACTAAAATTAAAGAGTTAAGCAACTTTTTTTCCTGGTTTTCCATGTCAGTGCGAGCAAACAATGGTTTTGCCTCTGGGTATGCTGCAAATAGATTTTCATAGAAACTGGCAGCAAATTCTGCACCACGGAGCTTAATTTTTTCAAAGCTGTTTTCGATGACTTCTACCTGTAACTTAGAGCTTGATTTTGATACTGGTGCTTTTTCTAAATTGATTTCTATTTGTGGTGGTGAGGTAGTTTGAACTTCTGTGTTTGAAGTTTCTGGAGAATACCCTGCCCCCTCAAACATCAATTGCACAATTTGTTCGTAAGCAAATACCCACGCATTCTTGACTTCTGAATTCCAATCTTGCTGAAGATACTGTTCTAAAGTCTTCAACAATGCTTCCCCAACTAGAGGATAGTGTTGCGGTAGAGTTCCATAATTAATATGGCGGGCACCAAGAGCGCGTAACACATTTGCTAAAACCTCTGGTTGGCGGAGACTTTCGACTACTAACACTAAAGAATTAAGCAATTTTTTTTGTTGCTTTTGTATATCAGTGTGAGCAAATAGTGGTTTTGCTTCTGGGTATGCTGCAAATAGGTTTTCATAGAAACTGGCAGCAAATTCTGCTCCATGGGGTTTGATTTTCTCAAAGCTGGTTTCAATGAGTTCTATTGGTAAGGTAGGGGTTGACTGTGGGGTTGGTATAGCTTGAACTTCGGTTTCAGTGTTCTTAATATAGGGGTTTTTCTTAGTCTGGGTTTCGGTTTCTGTAGTGTCAGTAGTGGGCGATCGCTCCTTCTCTGGTGGATAGTTTGCACCTTGCAACATCAATTTTGCAATCCCACGATAAGCATATATCCAAGCTGCTTTTACTTCTGAAGTCCAATATTCCCCAAGATACTGCTCTAATGTTTTTAGTAGTGCTTTACCTGTAAGGGGATAATGTTGTTGTAGCACTCCATAATTAGTGTGGCGACTGCCTAACGCTTGCACGATTTCTTTTAGTATCTCTGGATGACGCAAATTTTCGACTACCAGCATCAGAGCATCAAGCAATTTTTTTTGTTGCTTTTGTATGTCAGTATTAGCAAACAGTGGTTTTACTTCTGGATATTCTGCAAATAAGTTTTCGTAGAAACTGGCTGCAAATTCATTAGCATAAGGTTTAATTTTTTCAAAACTTTTTTCTATAATTTCAATTTTTGATTGCATTTTTTATGTAAAATTTAGATATTAACTATTGATTATTATAGATAATTTTTTCAGTATCAAATCACACATTCACTTGTAATGCTTCTGCCAGAAATTAAGAATAGCTTGAAAGAGAAAAATAGAAATCTCTGAAAATTACACATGTAGATCATTTCTTGTGTCTTTTTTTAGAAATTTTCTTCCCTATTCCTAGATAAGCTGTTTTCTACTTTAGCAAAAAGTCTATTCTGTTTCGGAGATGTCTAATGTAGATAAAAAAAAGATAAAAAAGATTTAATTGTTACTTTTGTAACAGCTATATTATTTTACAGTTAAAAACTGTAAAGTGTTGTAACAATTACGATTTTGATCGTAATAAATTTTACTCTAGTTTGACAGTTGGTCTAACCTATAAATTACTCTAGTTTGACAATATGTCTAACCTAAAATTTGAAGTAATGCAACGAGGTAAAAATGATGAATAATCTCCAAAAATATCGTATCCAATGCACACTCACTTTCGGCGACATTTATGGCCAAATTATTGTTTGGTTAATAGTGGTATTTTTGAGCATAGCTGGAGGAGTTGCCCTTTGGACTAGTAGTAGCCAAGTCTATGCTCTAGGGGCTATTGCTTTAATCGTAGTTTTGTCTCTACCCTTCTTACTTTTTGCTTTTGTAACTACCTTATTAAATCATATTGAAGTACTTTCAGCAGAACCTAATGATGAAGAAGAGTCTCAAACATCAATGTCTGGTCAGCAAGCAGCAACTTCTCTAGGCTAAATGTTTTGTAATAAGCATTTCCTACGGAATGCTCCGCAAACAGCGGTCAGCTATCAGCTATAAGCGTAATGGGGAAATAGGGAAATGGGGTAAACATTTGGTAAAAATCCAAAATCAAACCTACTCCCTGTTCCCTCTTTTCTGGAAATGTCTAGTGCAAAAAGGCAGAAGGCAGGAGGCTTTAGTTATCTAGGATAGCAGAAGGCAGAAGGGAAGAAAGGTTATTTTGCAAGCTTTTGAACCTTTTTTAACTGGTTAG
>NZ_CEZPJD010000529.1:2705-5575 GCF_983059655.1 Okeania sp. | reverse complement strand
TTAATTGTTTCCTCCTAATAATGACTTTTAGTCACACCTTTGACATCTTCCCGAAGCTGCTTTTGAGATACTGTGCAGAATGAACAATCTATGCTATAAACCTATGCGTTTTTTCCTTCTGTCATACTGTTTTTTGCAGAGGAGTTACATTTTTCATGTCCCGTAGCATTTCATGTCGGCGACAGTCGAAAAACAATTTCTAAATTCTGAATTCTAAATTCTAAAATACTTAACGTTCTTGAATAGGAGTATAAGAAATATTATGCTCTCCTGTATAAATTTGTGTAGGACGAAAGATCCGATTTTCCGTCAACTGTTCTTTCCAGTGAGCCAACCAACCAGCTACACGAGCAATGGCAAATACTGGTGTAAATAGATCGCTAGGTATACCTA
The DNA here is from genome assembly GCF_983059655.1 of Okeania sp. Classification (NCBI taxonomy): domain Bacteria; kingdom Bacillati; phylum Cyanobacteriota; class Cyanophyceae; order Oscillatoriales; family Microcoleaceae; genus Okeania; species Okeania sp. Next base: position 5,182 of record NZ_CEZPJD010000529.1, on the reverse strand, counting down.
ATTTTCGATAAACCAAACCAGAATAAAAATCCACATTTGGGTAAATTCCTCTGTGGCCTAATTTCTCCTCTACAGCCTTTTCCAGCTCTAGAGCAATCTCATAATATTTGTCGTAGCCAAATTTTTCAAATAACTTTTCTGCCAATTCCTGAAGAATAATAGCTCGTGGGTCTTTCACTTTATAGACTCTGTGACCAAAACCCATAATTTTCGACTTAGTCTCCAAACATTTTTCTAGATATGGCCTAACATTTTCTACCGAACCAATTTCAGACAACATAGTAATAACGTCTTCATTAGCTCCCCCATGTAGAGGTCCGGCCAAAGTTCCCACTGCCGAAGCTACAACCGCATAAGGGTCCGTCAAGGTAGAAGCAGTTACCATAGCTGAGAATGTAGAAGCATTGATAGTATGTTCAGCATGAAGAATCAAACAAACATCAAATACCTTTGCTGCTAGTGGATCGGGTTCCCGTTCATTCAGCATATATAAGAAGTTAGCTGCATAGTCCAGGTCATCTTTTGGCTGTACAGCATCGTTACCTTTACGCATTAACTCGGAAGCAGCTACCATCGTTGGTATTTTTGCCAGTAACCTAACGACTGCAGACCTAATATATTCTGGGTTATCAAGAGCACGGCGAGAATAAAATAAACCTAAAGCTGCTGCTGAAGTCTGTAGAGCGTCCATGGGATGTCCAGTTTCTGGGAAACATTTCATCATGTCCCGAATTCTATACTTAATTCTTCTGTGATAGCGAATGTCATGTTCAAAGCTTTCTAATTCTTCTTTGTTAGGAAGATCGCCCCAAATTAATAAATATGCTGTTTCCAGAAAAGAACTCTTTTTTGCTAGTTCCTGAATATTAGTGCCTCGGTATTCCAGTACTCCTAGCTGTCCATCGACGTAGCTGATACTTGATTGGGTAGCGGGAACACCTTCTAAACCTGGTTTAAATTCTATGCAGACGACAGACATTACTATACCTTTTACTTAGTTAGAATATTCTCAACTTACATTATCAACTAGCTTAGTTGTGTTGTGGTTTTGACAATAATTTATTAATAATTCTGGCTATTGACACTCCCACCTTTAAATCGGAGATGATAATGGGAGATGATTGCTTCTGAGATTTTTAACTAGGCAAAAATTAAAATTTTTCATCAAACATCAGTCAAGTATTTCATTACTAAATATAACTATTCTCAAGTCTAAAAATTGCCTTTTTACAATCTTTATAGACGAATATTGAAATTTAATATCTCAGCACAAATCTTGTCTTAAAAGTCACGATATTTATGAGTTAATATAATATGATAATCATGTCTAGCATTAGCTATTTTTTAGTGTAATCTTGCTATTTTATTATGGAGTATTAGCAATTTATTTTAACCTATATTTTTATTTTTATAGCAGTACTACCAATTTGAAAAAAGAATGATACAAAAAAGTAGATATTGATCGGATAGGCTTAAAAATAGCTGTTTCAGTTCATTTGGGATAGTTATATCTATCTTTGTTCCCTTTTTTTCAAAATTTACCCCTTCTTCCTTCTTTCTTCTACCATTTTTAAAAAACAGTTATCAAATTGGTATACCTTATTTGGTGTTTGATACCGACGATCATTAATTAAGGAATGAGAATAAAATAAAGCCGGATAAAATTAATTACGCTAAAGAGGTTTCATCGGCATAAACCAGAATTTCCCGGTCTTATTTAATTTCCGTTCCTAACCATAATACAGTTATTTTTAGTCATCTAAAGATCATTTATACGTGGTAGACATTGCCACTTTATGCCCGATATATCGCCGAAATGATCATCAAATAAAAATTATAGCAGTCGAAGCAAAAGGCGCGGATAGTTCCAAAGTTTAAAGCTCAGATAACGTAGTAGTTTTCCTTATTCCTTATTCCTTCTTACTTCTTCCCTAAAGTAGAAATTTTGGTGGTGTCAACCAAAACATTTCACTATTACCTACTGGTGAACCAACTTCAGGTAAGGAAATACCTATAACTCCTGCTTTTTTTAGTATCAATACTTGTCTAGCTTCTCCCCAGATTAAAATTTCTGCCCAATTTGCTAAGTCTGGTTGATGGCCTACAAGGGCTAATTCTCTATTTTCTTGAGGTTGCCATGTTTTTAGCCATTTTAGCCAGATATTAATTTCACCATCAGGGGCTAGTGGTAAAAATTCTTCTACTTTAGAACTTAATTTATTTTCTTGAAGGATTTTAGCAGTTTGATGCGCTCTAACTAGAGGGCTAGTGAGAATTAGATTGAAATGAAGACCTAATTTTTTGAGTTGTTGAGCAATTTTTTGAGTTTTGCGATCGCCTGTTTCTGTCAAAGGACGTTCTGCATCTGTGGGATAATTTTCTGCATCTGCAGCTATACCGTGACGGATGAAATAAACATTTATACTCATAAGCTGTTCAGCATTCAAACTATATTGAAGAAGGCAGAAGGCAGAAGG
>NZ_CEZPJD010000529.1:0-2605 GCF_983059655.1 Okeania sp. | reverse complement strand
AGAAGGCAGAAGGCAGAAGGGAAAATTGCATGGAGATTGCTTCCCCAAACAATTTTGAACACTGCGAGTGACGGTGGAGTATTAAACCCATAAAGGAAATGATAATCAAATTTTTGTTAGAGATTAATGCAGTGCAAGTTCTATGCAAAACTATAAATACCACTTTATGTAATAAAAGTCAATTTTAATCAAAATACTAATAGACATCTTCTCCAAAAGAGGGAGTAGGCAGTAGGGAGGTTGCATGCAATCTCCCTACATAGTAGAGGGAAAGAATTAATAATTTGTGCGTGATAATTGATTTGATTTTTTATGACCGGAGATGCCTAATAGCAGTCGAAGAAGCTGAGAAGCTGAAAACTCAGATAAAGCCAGATTTTTTTTATGCCTTCTGCCTTGCTATTTTCGATACAAAAAACCCCTGCCTTCAGATGGACAGGGGCTTCATAAACCAATCACATATTTTTGCCATTCTTTATTCCTACCACTTTTAACGTGTTTAGTCAATTCAAAGTAAAGGCCACTATAGGGTTTTCGAGGAAGATAACGCAAAGTCATATTAGCCTCTTTTGGCGTGCGATTACCTTTACGGACATTGCAGCGAACACAAGCAGTCACAAGATTTTCCCAGGTATCGCCACCACCACGCGATCGCGGTACGACATGATCTAAGGTTAAATCATCCCCCGTATAACTACAGTATTGACAGGAATGACCATCTCGGTGCATAATGTTTCGGCGCGTCAAAGGAATATCTTTGTAAGGAACTCGGACGTAGTATCGCAGTCGAATAACTGTGGGCAAGGGAATATCTGGCAGGATATATACCCCGTTATGCTCGATCTGCTCCGCTTTATCTTTGAGCAACAGGACGATCGCTCGTCGCCAACTCGTGATATTGAGCGGTTCATAAGAAGCGTTCAACACTAAAACATTGGCCATTGATATTTCTGAAAAGATAATATTTTCTCATAGGTTAACACAATCGATCTTCGTTGGGACAAAAGTTTAGAGTTGAACAATTTTCTGACACACAAATTTAAGGTAGGGAGTAGGGAGTAGGGAGTAGGGAGTAGTTAAGAGTCAGAAGGAACGGGGAATTATAGAAGAAAAAGATAATTTTGTATTTTGGATTTTGTATTCTGGATTTTGGATTGTTTGAACTACTTGTTAATATTAACTTTTCCCTGTTCCCTGTTCCCTGTTCCCTATTCCCTGTAAAAAAAAATCTTCCCGAGCTGTAGTTGTCTAGCCTGATAATCACAATTATGGTAGCAAATAGTTTTAGACCGGAAAAGTTAATTAATTGAGGAGTGAGTCAAAATGTTAAGTTGGGAAAATGCTTCTTTTAAAACTCTAGTAGCAGAAAGCTTAAATCAGGACTCTATAGGAAGTGATGTTTATGGAGGGATTTGTCAAAGAGCTTGGGTAGAAATTAACGACCGGGCATTGGCCTATAATGTGCGACAGCTGAAGAGTATTCTATCCGCAAAAACTAAATTAATGGGAGTAGTTAAAGCAGATGCTTATGGCCATGGAGCGTGTCAAGTATCTCAAACTATTTTAGAGGCAGGTGCAGATTGGTTGGCAGTCGCAACAGTGCCAGAGGGAATAGAGTTAAGGTTAGCTGGAATTGAAGCACCTATTTTAATTTTAGGGGCAACAGACAGACCAGAGCAAATTCAAGCGATCGCTCACTGGCAACTTCAACCAACTATCTGTACCCCTCAGCAAGCTTTAGTTTTTTCAGAAACTCTTTCCCATTACACTCAAGGAATGCCAGTGCATCTGATGCTGGATACAGGAATGTCTCGGTTAGGAATGCCTTGGCAAGAGGCAGTAGAATTTGTACAATTTGTCCAAGGATTACCAAATTTAAAAATTGCAAGTATTTATTCTCACCTAGCTACCGCAGATAGTCTTGACCAAACAGTAATGAGAAAGCAGCATCAAAGATTTGAGGAAGCAATACGTTCGTGTCGTATTGATGGAGAAGATTTTTCTAGTGATGTACAACTTCATTTTGCTAACTCGGCAGCAACTTTAACTGACTCTGCTTTTCATTACGATATGGTGAGAGCGGGTTTAGCTCTTTATGGTCTCTATCCAGCACCTCATTTGCATCAGAAAGTTGATTTAAAACCGGCAATGCAGGTTAAAGCTAGAGTTACACAGGTCAAAACTATTGAGGCAGGTACTGGTATTAGTTATGGTTATCAATTTATTGCTAAAAAGCAGATGCGTTTAGCGGTGGTAGGTATTGGTTATGCTGACGGTGTACCTCGTAATCTTTCTAATAAAATGAAAGTTATTGTGCGCGATCAATTGATTCCTCAAGTGGGAGCTATTACTATGGATCAATTAATGTTGGATGTGAGTGCTATTCCCGATCTAGAAACAGGTGAAGTGATAACTTTATTAGGAGAGCAAGGTAAGTATCAAATTTCTGCGGAAGACTGGGCAAATACTTTAGGAACTATTTCTTGGGAAATTCTTTGTAGTTTCAAGCATCGACTACCTCGCGTAGGAGTAGGGGAGTGGGGGAGTGGAGGAGTAGGGGAGTAGGGGAGTGGGGGAGTGGGGGAGTAGGGGAGTGGGGGAGTAG
>NZ_CEZPJD010000528.1:2182-5586 GCF_983059655.1 Okeania sp. | reverse complement strand
TATATCCCACAACAACTACTATAGCACAATAATAATTCGTCTGGATGCTCCCCAGTCATTTTGCTTTAATTCCAGTACTGAATTAGAGATTAGAGCATAGGAGTTCAGGTAAGACTATTAATTCTATTGATTAATTTTATAGAGTGTATATTTTTACTAGACAGTGCAAAGTTCTTGGAATAACTATTGCTAGCTAAGGCTTTCAGCGATCTAAGGGTTAAAAACTCTTTATTCATAGCTGTAAGTACTGTAAACTTCTTCCAGTAATACTTTCAGCCTTTAAAGCAGTTTTTTGGAAGAACTTTGTACTCTCCAGTATTTTTAATCGGAGTTTATTATGATTAAAAAAGTAACTAGTATGAGACGAATAAAATTAAATTTTGTTCCTCACTTATGAAAAAAGAATGTTATGAATAACTAAGTTTAAATGACTTTCTGACTTCTGTACATCACCAATTCTACATCTCCCCTGCCTGAGAACTAAGAAATCACCTAAGCTATTTGTAGCAAATATTTATCAATTTGGTATAAAATCTGTGTCAAGCTAATTTAGCGTAAGATCGAAAATCCCAATGTCTAGAAGTTATTCAAATCGAAAGTTAACTTAGCAAATACAGAATTTATTTTTATTTATATAATTTCACTAGACAGTACAAAGTTCTTGAAATAACCATTACTAGCTAAAGTTTTCAGCAATCTAAAGATTAAAAACTCTTTATTCATAGCTGTAAGTATTGTAAGGCTTTTACAGTAATACTTTCAGCCTTCAACGCAAATTGTTCTTGGGAAGAACTTTGTACTCTCCAGTAATTTCAATTTAATCGGCAAATTTGGCAATTGACAATCCCTCATACTATGTTAAAATTCGGGAGGTTTATATTGATTGAGCTAAAAAACATCTGTAATATTTTAGACAAAATCATATATAGTCTTAAAGATGCAAAAATATGCAAAACAGTACATACCTAAGACTTTCTAAAAAATGTATCTGTTGCAGCAGAAAAAATCCTGGCCTAGTTTCTGAAATAGGAATTATGTCATTAGAATAGTGCTGTAGTAATTGGGAACAATGACTATGCTTGTTATGTCTCAATTCATAAGGGCTAAGTTTTCCCTAAAAATGAAAATATAGGTTGACAAAAACAGTTATCTATCATCTATACAGAGTCTAAAATTAGCTCTTTGATCCAAACAAACATAAATCAGTAATAGTAAATACTAAAAAACGAGGTAAGCAAGTGACTCAAACAGTAATTCCACCAGGTACCGAAACTACTCCAGTAACCGATGTAAGTACAGGAGATGCCGATGGAGGTCGTGTCCGAGTATATACACCAGGGGGAGACCTAGGAGTTGGGACATCTGGTGCCGATCGAATATCAGCTTTAGGTGGTAATGACATAGTAGCATCTGGCGGTGGCAATGATGTAGTTGCATTAGGACAAGGTGACGATACTGGTGTTGGTGGTATTGGCAATGACTCGCTCCAAGGAAACCGAGGAACTGACTCTTTACAAGGAGGGGAAGGAGATGATTGCCTAAGAGGTGGTAGAGATAATGATACCTTAGAAGGTGGTTCAGGATCGGATATTCTCTTCGGCGATCGTGGAGACGATGTAGTACTAAGTGGATCGGGAGATGATGATATCAGAGGTAATTTAGGTAATGATAACCTAGAGGGTAATGAAGGCAATGATGTTATTGATGGAGGTAAAGGTAACGATATTATTGATGGTGGTGCTGGGAATGACTTCTTATCAGGAGCTAGAGGTGACGATACTTTAACCGGTGGCACTGGAGCTGATACTTTCTTCTTCTGGTACAATACAAATGGTAGTTATGGAGTTGATAGTCTAACAGACTTTAATAGAGGTGAAGGAGATAAGATAGTTCTTGCTGCTAGTCCATTCATTCCTGAAAATGCAAGGTTTAGTGCTTTAACAGGTACGCCAGGTGGCGACCCACTGCCAGCAGACCAGTTTGCAGTGATCGAGAATTTCGATCCTACAACTGATGGAGCAAGCTCTGCAGCTGTTATATATGACCCTGCTAATGGTTTAGTCTACTACAACCCAACACCAGCTATTGGTGATGAGAATCAATTTGCTCAGGTTGATAATACTGTATATGATGCGGATAACCCATTACAAAACACTGACTTTGAAATCTTCTAAGTCTGATTAATATATAGATACAGTATTAAATATGGGTACAACCCTAGAATGAAGATTTTGACTCCCCCCTAACCTAATTTTAGGGGGGATAAATTTTTAGGGCAATTACATATTTGGGGGGTGTGGGAAACCACCCCTAAACCTTCCCAGGAGGGGAATGTGTGGGGAGAAGGAAAAATCTGTGTCTTAGTTTTCAGTTTTTGATATGTCCTCACCTAATAATTAAGCTTTAAAGCTTCTCCTTTAAAGAAGAAAAAGCAGTAGTTAGCGCAGCTTCCCGTAGGGTTGGATGGCGAAGAGGCCCTCTCTTGCAGAGCAACTCCGCTAACGCCATATCTATGATACCAAGAGAAGAAAAAATTTTCCTGAAAAGAGAGGTAATTGTTAATTATTAATTATTTGACCTTTTCTTCGATTGCTATAACTTTTAAATTTGAGATAAAAAGTCAGATATTCAATGATTATAGCGGTTATCACAAAGATAGACTAAAAATTCTGCCCTCTGCCTTCTGCCTTTAAGCCAAAATTTTTGTATTCTATGAAACATGAAAACTGCTATAACTATTAGCTAAGGATGGGAATAGAAGAATCTCTCAGATTAGCAAAACTCTACTTGAGTGAAGGTAAATTAGGTCAAGCTATAGCAACCTGTCAAGAAGTTTTAGAATTACAATCAAATTCTGAGAATGCCTACAGAATATTAGGGAAAACTTATCAAGTTCAAGGGGATTTTCAGGCAGCTATGTCTGCTTATGCAAAAGCTTTGGAGATTAACCCAGAATATGCAGAAGTTCATGCTTATCTTGGTCAATTATATAGTCAGAAAAATTGGTTGATTGAAGCAGCAAATCAATATCAACAAGGGATTAATTTAGGGCTAAAATGGCCGGAAGTTTATTATAATCTGGGTAATATAAAGTATCAATTTGGTTATTTAGAAGCTGCCATTGAATGTTATGAAATAGCAATTATTCTGAAGCCTGACTATATCAATGCTTATTTTGGATTAGGCATTGTTTTTGAGTTGCAAAGAAATTATCAAGCAGCAGTTAATATTTATAGAAAAATTATCATACTCAAGCCTAATTCTGTAGAAGCATATAATAATTTAGGTGGCGTTTTAGCTGATTTGAATCGCACGGGAGAAGCTATTGAAGTTTATCATCAGGGATTAGGTTTAAAACAGAATTCAGCAGATTTATATAATAATATTGGTCATGCTTTATCAAA